>CAZTPB010000111.1:0-6886 GCA_964614555.1 uncultured Bacteroides sp. | reverse complement strand
GCGATGATGATGACATCAGCGGTAGCGTGGTGGAGATGCCCGCCACCGATATGTGGGATACCACTGCCATTGGCAAGTATATCTACGAAAACTATACCCAGCCCTACAACATCCGCGTGATTTACCGCTGGGAAGATAACCGTCAGGACATGGGAAAGTACCTTGTACCTCCCAAAGAGGAGAAGGTAATCCCCTTCCTTTCCATGCTCAAGCGTGTGTGGATGGATCCTTACGTGCAGATTACAGCCAATACCAGCAATCCCGATTTCCTGCGCACTTATGTGCCCAAAGAAATCCTTGTTACCGGTTCCAAGGCTATCAATAGCGACGGTTCCGTTACCCTTGGATTTGCAGAGAGTGGACGACAGATTCAGCTGTATGACGTGAACAACCTTTCTATTGACAATGTGGATGACTTTGTCATGTTCTTCCACACTATGCATCACGAGTTTGCGCACATTTTGCAGCAGACAAATAAGGACTACGACACCGAGTACCGTGTGCTCTCAAAGAGCGGCTACACCTCTTCCTGGATGAACACTACTAACGATGGCGCTCGTGAGGAGGGATTCATCACTGCCTATGCCAAATCGGGTGTGGATGAGGATTTTGTGGAGATGCTTTCCATCATGCTCGTTAATAGTCCGCAAGCATGGAACTACCTAATCGATCGCATCGAGAATGAAGAAGCACGCTCCACTCTCCGCGAGAAGGAGCGCATCATGACCGAGTGGATGCGCGATGTGTGGGAAATCGACATGAGTGAGTTTCAGCAGTTGGTCTATACGGCCATTGAGCGTGAGATGGATCTTCCGGTTGGCATTGACCTCATTCACGACGGAAACTATATTATCGGACTAATTATTAACGGAGTGCCTGTATTGTATTAAAGATGAAAAGAAAGAATTATATATGGACCCTTGTGGCCGGTTTTTGTCTCTTCGCTGCCTGTGACGACGAAGATTATCGTGACCCCAGTGCCATTGTGGGGAATTACATCAGCGAGTATCGTGAACTGCTAATCTCTGCTGAGGAAGGGTGGCGATTCGACTATTATCCTAACGAGGATGCTTATGGAGCCTTCACCTTTATGATGAAGTTTCGAGAGGACGGACGTGTGGAGATGCAGTCCGATGAAAACTTCTACTATCTCTTTGAAGAGGAACGTGAAGATTACGGTGTGCAGGAGTCTGATTACACCATCCAGAATTCGCAGGGTCCCGTCCTTACTTTTGCTACCTATTCGATCCTCTCCAAACTGGCGGATCCTGAAGTTTTCACCAACGGTTCCGGTTGGCAGGGAGACAATGAGTTCGTACTCATGGGGCACAGTGCTGATGGCGACACCATCCACCTCAAGTCGGTACGTGCGCAGAAGCGTTGCTACTTCGTGCGCAACCGTCAAAATTGGGAGGACTATTTTGAGCAAATCAATCGTGTCATCCGCGACTTTGAGAATGCCGGTGCAGCCAATACCTATTTCCGTGACATAGTCATCGCTGACCAGGATACCGGTGTGTTGACAGGGTTTAACATGGCTTCACGCATGGGTGTTGTCTATTACTATCAGGGCAAGCAGATGCAAGCCGATTCCTGTCAGTTGTTTTTCACTCCTGAAGGTGTACAGCTGAGACGGCCTGTCCGCGTGGGGAATACGTTGGTACATAGCTTCGACTATAATGAAGGAAAATTCCAAGTCAATGGTAATCCCGACTCTTACGTGGAAGTGGCTGCAGACGGACGTCCCAAGATGACCTTCGATGTGCGCGACAAAGTCTTCCTCGGACGCTATGAGGTGGAGCAGGATGGTGAGGTGTTGGAGGAGAGCGACCTCTACTTCATCGACACCAATCCGGTGGGTAGTGATGATGAGTGGGATAAACTTTGGAATGGCTTGAAGAGTTACCTCTACATGGTGCTGATTCCTGATGTGACAGGCAAGTATTATGTCGATCTCTATGACCAGCGCCCCGACTCTACAAATCAATCGACCGTGGTGTTGGCACGTTGCGGATTTAGCCATGTGTGGTCGGGTACAGTGGTGGACGAGATAACCTTCCGTGGTGTGGATAACAGCATGAGTTTCTTGGGAACGGACACTGAGAGCGGCGAATATGAGGCAAATACACCCGTGGCTAAGGAGTTCGCTTCGGTCATCCGGACACTCTATAGTGACTACCTCAAGAGTCTGTTCGGTACGTTCAGTAAACGTATCAACTGCGTGGTGGTTCCCTCACCGGACGGTGAGTATTTTTACTTCGTCAACAAGGCGGATGGCTCCTACCTGCGGATTATGAAATTCTGAAATTAAATCATTAAATCATTAAAAAAAGGAATTATATGACAAGAATGAAACGAATGGCAAAGGCTCTGGTTGTCCTTGGGATGGCTGCTTGTCCGGCTGTGGCCCAGTTGACGGTAAATATGGAGTCTCTCTCTGCCTTGAAGAAAAATGAAATGCTGACACGCACACAACCCGCATTGCAGAAGCCCGCTATGCAAAAGGGAGTACAGTTTGTCAAGTTGGACGATGTTGTCGGACAGCGTCTGCACCGTGCTGATGCTTCTGTTACAAGAGCCTTGAAGCCTGTGGCCTACTATATGGTAGAGTCCGGTGTCTATACAATAGTGCCCGGTATGTCAATGACGGAGGATACATACACCGACAACGGTTTCCTTGCTCCGCTCAACGTTCCTGTGAAATATGAATATGCCCACACCGGTACAGGCGGATACCCTGTGCACTACGAGTGGCTGTTGGGTGATGCAGAAGATGACATCGTCATTGGTACTTCTTCTGCTGAGAAGGTATATACCCCCTATGTCTTCACAGGCAATATCTCTACCATCACACCTGAACTGTATGTCCTCAATGAGGCCAGTGCAGAGGATTCTTATTCTGCCGGTACCTTGACATTTTCGATGAGTGACGGTTCGGTACAGGAGTTTAGGGGAATGGTTTCTCTTTCCGGTGCCGGTTGGGTGTACAACATGGATGTGGATGCTTATCCTGGACTTAGTTCGAGCATTCTCTATGTAGATGATAATGACATTTGGGGAAGCGTATTCTTCGGTACGGAAACCCAGTACCAGTCGGCCTATGTGGAGTTGTATGAAGCCCCCAAGGGTGGATGGGCTGCTGTGCAGGGCAGTTGGATTCCTGTTGTGACTCCTGCTGATGTGGATTTGCAGTCCAAAACCTTCAATTTGGCTTATGCCGAAGCAGTGAATGGCCAGTTGACCGTAAAAAGTGACTTGGCCGTGACTGGCGAAAACATTATCAAGGTAGGTGTTGATACAGAGAACAACATTGCTGAATGGGTGGTGCTTGGCATCTTGGATTCAGTTGTGCAGATGAACGATGTATGGGCGGTGCTGATTCAAGGCCCTCAGGATGGTACCAAGTGGGCCATGAAGACGCAGATTGACCGTCTGTATGACGAGAATCCGCTGAACGATGAACTGGTAACCACCAAACAGTTGCTCATGTCCGGTGAGTATGCAGGCTATATGATCGATGCTGTACAGTACACCACCTCTGCCAACGAGACAAAGATTTATCCTGTTTCTTTGGATATGTACACCTTTGTGGCTCTTCCTTGGATGTCGGTGGTCATCGATACAGAGGAAGGCTCTTTTTTGGTGCAGAACGATACACTTCCCACCTTCTCAGCCGATGGTGGTACGGCTCCGGCCATTTTGGCCAGTTGGAATACCGTGGCAGGTCTGAAAGTCACCAGCGATGCCTCTTGGTTGACTTGTACAACGGCACCTTTCGAGTATGAAGATGGACAAGTGGCTGAGATTCTGTTGGAAATCAGTATCACCGCCGAGCCAATCCCTGCAGGCGTGGAGGGACGCAAGGCCAACCTTACCTTCACCGACGAATGGGGTTATACGCAGGTGCTCACCGTTATTCAGGGTGAAGCTGCTGCCGGTATTGGAAGTGTTGTTGTTAACGCAGGGACACAGATGACGCCCGACCCCAACGCTCCCATTTATGACCTTACCGGTCGCGAGGTGAAGAACCCCACCAGTGGAATCTATCTTCAGAATGGAAAGAAGTTTGTGGTGAAGTAACAATTTTGCTCATCAACGTTTTTTTCATAGTCCTTTCTGCAGAAAGGGTGGAGGGTGTGCCGATTTCGAAATCGCCACACCCTCTTTTGCATGACGGATATGGCATATATCCGTGGTGAGCTTCTATCTGGAGCGTAGCTTTCAACGCTTCCTATAGCGATTTGCAAGTTTTACAGATGAAAGTAGCTAAAAAATGCAGCAGGCTGCATCAGCGTTTGCAGCGGGCTGCAACTGCAATCCCAGCCCGCTGCGACTGGCTATGCAGCCCGCTGCATTGAAAATCAATTGATGCTGAACTCTAATGCTGGTTTGCTTTTCAGGTAGTTGATCAATTCTTTTTGTACATTGATGTGCATACCCTTTGCCACAAGGATACTCTGCGTTTGGGTTTCAATGTCGCATATGCGGAAGCAGAGTTCTGCCTTTCCTGGATGTTCTTTGATGAGCATGGCCAACTCCGTCACCAACTCGTTATTGAGGGCTGTCAGAGGGATGGTAATCGTGATTTTTTCAATTTTCTTCTCTTTCACGTCGGGGAGCAGTTCGATACGATTGATCTTCACCTCCAATTCGTCGGCCTTCCATTGTTTGGGTTGTACACGGGCATAGATGAAGAGAAAGTATCCCGGTTTGAGGTGATTTTCCCACGTCACCCAGTCGTTGGCAAAGAGCGCAAATTCAGCAGTTCCCGAATAGTCTTCAATCTTGGCGATGCCGAAAGGATTCCCTTTTTTGGTGAATCCTGTACGTAGTCCGGTGACGATGCCTCCGAATGTGATGTCTCGGTTGGCCAAAGGTTTTAGATCCTCAAGCTGGTTCATCTGTGTGGAGCATACATTCTCGAGGATGACACTGAATTCGTCCAATGGATGTGCAGAGAGGTAGATGCCCACCAGTTCACGTTCTTTGTCAAGGCGTTCAAGGTCACTCCATGGTTCGGTGACTGGGATTTCGGGTGTAGCTATCTCCACAGCTTCCATACCTCCGAAGAGGCTGTTGGCTGCCTCAATCCGGTCGCTTTGGTAGCGGTTCCCATAGCGCACAAGAGTGTCACAGAAGCTTTCCCCCTTGGTATTTGTTGCGAAAAATTGTTCGCGACTGATTTCCTTGAATCCGTCGAAAGCACCGGATAATGCCAAATTTTCAATGCTTTTGCGATTGCAAGCCGAGAGGTTGACACGTTGTACGAAGTCGAAGATGTTTTTGTATGAGCCGTTCTTGGTGCGCTCTTCAATAATGGCAATTGCGGCATTTTCGCCCACTCCCTTCACTGCCCCCATTCCAAAGCGGATATGTCCGGCTTGATTAACAGTAAATTTCAGTCCGCTTTCGTTCACATCTGGTCCTAAAGTCTGTATGCCCATCGATTTGCATTCATCCATTAATTTGGTGATTTCAGTGATGTTGCTGATGTTCCTGCTCATGGTAGCCGCCATATACTGGCTGGGGTAGTTGGCCTTGAGGTATGCCGTCTGATAAGCTACCCACGAGTAGCAGGTGGCATGGCTTTTGTTGAAGGCGTATGAGGCGAATTTCTCCCAATCTGCCCAAATTTTCTCCAACACTTTGGGGTCGTGTCCGTTTTTCTGTCCACCGTTGATGAATTTGGGTTTCATCTGGTCCAGTTTGTCGCGTAGCTTCTTTCCCATAGCCTTTCTGAGGGCATCGCTTTCACCCCGGGTGAAGTCTGCCAGCAGTCGCGAGAGGAGCATCACCTGCTCTTGATAGACGGTGATACCGTAAGTGTCCTTCAGGTACTTCTCCATGATGGGGATGTCGTATTCGATGGGCTTGCGTCCTTGCTTGCGGTCGATGAAGTCGGGGATGTAGTCCATTGGCCCGGGGCGGTATAGGGCGTTCATGGCAATGAGGTCTTCGAAAGTGGAAGGTTGCAGTTCGCGTAGATATTTTTGCATACCTGCCGATTCGAATTGGAAGGTACCTACTGTGCGTCCCTCACAGTAGAGTTTGTAAGTGGCTGGGTCATTGATGTCGATGGCATCGATGTCGATATCAATACCGAAGTTCAGTTTCACATTCTCCACCGCCTCTTTGATGATGGAGAGCGTCTTTAACCCTAAGAAGTCCATCTTGATGAGTCCGGTATCTTCGATAACGCTTCCTTCGTATTGTGTGACAAGCATCTTTTCGCCCGTTTCTTTATCTTCAGCCGTGCTGACGGGAACCCAATCGCTGATGTCGTCGCGGCAAATGATGGTACCGCAGGCGTGCACACCGGTGTTGCGCACGTTTCCTTCCAACATCTTGGCATATTTGAGTGTATCACGCAATACCGGGTCGGGCGATACGGAAGCCTCCTGCAGTTCAGGTACATAAGCGATGGCATTTGTCAGATTGAGTTTTTTGTCGGGGATTTTGTCGGGAACGAGTTTGCACAGGCGGTTCGATTCGTCGAGGGGAAGTTTCTGAACGCGGGCTACGTCTTTGATAGCCAGTTTGGTGGCCATGGTGCCATAAGTGATGATATGTGCCACCTTCTCCTGCCCATATTTTTCAGTTACCCAACGGAGCACTTCTCCACGTCCGTCATCGTCGAAATCGACGTCGATATCTGGCAGTGAGATGCGGTCGGGGTTGAGGAATCGTTCGAACAGCAGGTCGTAGGCGATGGGATCAATCTTGGTGATGCCCAGACAGTAGGCTACAGCTGAACCGGCAGCTGAGCCGCGCCCGGGGCCCACTGATACCCCCAATTCGTTGCGTGCAGCATTGATAAAGTCCTGCACGATGAGGAAGTATCCCGGGAAACCCATTGTCTTCATGATGTGCAACTCGAAGTTGAGCA
>CAZTPB010000110.1:0-6897 GCA_964614555.1 uncultured Bacteroides sp. | reverse complement strand
CGCAGAATCCGGGCATCACCTTCTGATACCATTTTATTCTTGAATTCCATTTAACTTCTCCCATCATTGCACATTCTTTTGCCCGTTGTTCCTCCTTGTTACTGATAAGTTTCCAAGAGATTAATCCTCCAACGAGACTTACTGATATAGCTGCTATCACTGCATAAACCAGTTCGGTTGTGTTTATTGTTTCTTCCATACTACGTTTTTTTTATTTGGTCTCGTATTAATAGTATCCTCTGGTACCATAATGTCGAGAGTAGCTTTTGAGAGTGCTGAAATATTTATTGTTATGAAGTCTCTTATCCAAATCTTTCACTTGTAACAGGAAAGTATCTTCGTATGCTTTTTCTGCCACTCCTTCTGACAAGGCTCCTTTCGAAACCTTAATATCTTGAAGAGAGTGGCATCCCTTGAATGCATAGTCCCTGATACTTTTCACCTTCTTAGGTAGAACAAGCGATTTCAGATTACTACAGTCACAAAACTGAAACCTTCCTATTGCATTCTTTTTTGCATAATAGTTTATATAATATTTCCCGTCTTCTTCGGTAAGGTAATAGTCTGTTCCATATCTCAATCCCTTTCGGCTAAGTACTTTCCAATCATTCTCTGTAAGATTCTGAAAATCATAACTATTTGAGGACGTGGATGTCTGATGAGATCCTCCATAAGAAACAGTCTTCATAACCGTTTGGGAGATGACGAGTCCAATATCCTTGGCATTCTGTTTATAATACCATGAACTTTCGCCTTTCCCCCCCTTGAATACTGCTTGTTCCAAATCCAGATGTCTCAGCGAACCTCGCCATGCAAAATAATCATGGTTATCTACAGCACCAGCCATACGGCGTATGAGTTCCATATCCTTTCCGTTCAGCTTTCCCTTGATGGTCAATGAATGAATATTCTCCTTCTCCTCCTCGGTCAGCAATGTGGCAAGCGTTCCTGCCTTTTTCACCTCCACAGTCTTTGCATAATCGCGTTGTTTATCCGGTTCGATACCGATAACCATGTCATTGTATAACAGGGGGTACTCTTTCATACCCGGAACTATAATCATGCGATAAAATCCGTTGCAATAGCCTTCCCATCCGAGATTGAAGTGAAGATATTCCCCATCGTATCCGTCGCAAACAAAAGCATGATTGTCATTCGTTACAACCAAAGGACGTTTCTCATCCAATTCTCGATAGGCAAGTCCCAACATCTGTTCGGGAGACTGAACAACAGAATATCCCCGCTTGCCGGTCTGCGCAAGTCCCAACATCTGTTCGAGAGACTGAACAACAGAATATCCCCGCTTGCCGGTCTGCATATGAATATATTCTTGCCTGCTGATTACGTGTGTACACTTGGGCGAATACCCAAAGAAATTCACTAAAGACATCTTTATCTTATTACTATTGGCAGAAGTGGACGTATTTCCGAACTGCGCACCGACCGACACACCTGCCACCGTCATCAGACGGGCAATGGGAGCAATAACGGAAGAGTCTGATTCTTCATTGTCATAGGTGTCCCTCATGTTCTCCCATTCCATTATCTGTTTATTGAAATTCATAGAGAACAGTTGCCTGTTTTGAGAGATATACGAATATTTTCCTTCAGCACACGCTGGCCATGAATGATACCGCATGATTTGTGCCATTGCTACAGGCACACAACCTACCACTTGGTTTTCCGTGGTAAGGTTGCTTCCTTCTGCTTTCGGGCAAAAACTGTTGTAGGGCTTCCGTTGTCCCCACGCTGTTTTCCCAAGAAGCGGACTCACACTCTGGTTTTTCTTCTGATACCATTCTATAGTATTGGTTGTTATTCTCTCTCCGCGCTCTTTCAGATAATGCAATTGCTGCTTGTAAATGTCAACCAAGTTGAAAAACGTTTCGTCATCTCTCATCGGCATTCCCCGTTCAAAACCGTATGCCAAAATAGGATTGTCCAAATAGGGCATGTATTTTGCTGTGGCCACAAGTATAAAGTAATCCGAATTGCCACCGTCAAACAGTAAATATTCCGGTTTATACGTCACGACTCTCAGATGGCAGGTATCAATGGACATTCCCTTTTTTCTCAAGAAGTTTAAAGCCACATTCATTTCACGGGCATACCGAGGATTGGGCATAACCCGTACCGTCTTTGTTTGAGAAGTCCGTTCTTTCTTGCTGACTGTCGCCATGCCAGCTGGCAGTTGTATTTCTCCTATGCGGACAGCTTCAAGTTCATACTGTGACTGGAGAGTTGAAATGAAACCGTTTCTCCGATTTCCCTCCGTGATATGGAACTTATGGTCACGCAGAATGAACCCTGGGAAATTAGGATGCTTGTAATCTTGCCAATTTGTTGCTTTCAACGTGTATATCACGGTCACGCGGTCACCATGATGCACCGTATCGGGGGCATATATCTCAAAACTTTCAAAAGACTTTCGTTGTGCCATCGCTCCCATCCAGCAAAGCAACAGCGCACTTAAAATCAGTATTCTATTTTTCATTTCTTCTTTCCTAAAATCCTCAGCAAATAGATAAATAGGTTGATGAAGTCCAAATAGAGTGAAAGGGCACCAAGCAGGGCTATCTTTTTGCTATCGTCATTAATTTCTTCTTGCATGGAGAGGGTGCGTTTTACAAACTGGGCATCGTAAGCTGTAAGACCTACAAATATGACGACGCCAGCATAAGTGATAATCCAATAAAGCATGGTGCTTTCCATGAATATGTTGACCACAGAGGCAATGATTAGCCCTACAAGGGCCATCAGCAAAAGGCTTCCCCACGATGAGAGGTCTCTCTTGGTGGTAGTACCGATATAAGCCATGAAACCGAACATTCCTGCCGTGATAAAAAACGTTGAAGCTACCGACTCCGCGGTATAAACCAACAGATAAATTGACATGGTGGCCCCGTTCACTACCGAATAGAGGATAAACATTACCGTAGCCATGGTGAATGACATCTTCCGGATACAGGCCGAAAGGATGAGTACCAATACTACCTCTCCTATCAGTAACCCGAAAAATACAGGCGGATTACCGATTATTCCCATCAGAAGAGCTGGAGTTTCTACTACGACCATGGCGGTCAGCCCTGTGATAGCCAAAGCAAAAGCCATCCATACAAATACTTGGTGGAAAAGAACGGATTGTACACTCTTCGCCTCCGATACACTTATTGCTTCTTCTTTGTTGTACATAGTTAGTTTTGTGTTTAAGTAATTGATAAATTCGTTAATCTTTCTTGTCCGGGATTTGACGGAGGAGTTCGAGGAGTTCCTTTTCATCCTTGTACTGGTTGGAAATAAGTTTTTTAATCCGTTTTTCACCCCTGTAAAGAGCTACGATGTGAAGATTTCCGCCACGAGCGGCCTCTTCGTATTCCTTGCGGGTCAGTTCGCTTAACAGATGTTTTTCCGAACGTGCATATCCATAGTATTTCCAAAGGACGATAGAATCGTTGGTGATGGCGAATACAGGATACAGAAAAGCCATAAGCCAGATACTGGCTATACAGAGTAGTATGAGTACACCGTATATAAGAATTGCTATTACTGGGTCTATTTTATGTGGCGAGGGTGAGGAAAATATCGGTGGAAAAACGAAACATATATATGAAATGAAAAATAAAACGAAACATCCGGGTATTGCCTTCTGACTCCATTTTATTCTTGAATTCCATTTGACTTCTCCCATCATTGTACATTCCTTTGCCCGTTCGACCTCTTTGTTGCTGATAAGTTTCCAAGAGATAAATCCACCAATGATACCAGTCAATACTGTTGCAATTACGGCATAAATCAGTTCGGTTGTGTTAGCTGTTTCTTCCATATTGCGTATAATAAAATAGGCATGGATTATGTGGATTTCGTGGAAGAATTATACCCGTTAAGATATAAGAAACCGTGTTAATCCACATAATCTGTGCTTGAAATATAGGTATGATTCGTTTATCGTACAATCATTTTTTTACATACTTTTCTAACATGGCCTTTATATTTTCTGTAGGGATGTTGGGGACGGTTGCACGGGTTTCTTCACCTTGTGACAGAGCATAGTCGAACGACATATACGTTGCCATTACATAATCGCCAAGGTAAGAGGCATCCATCACAGAAATACCGGTGGTAATTGTTGCAGTGGTGAATCCATCGAAAAATACGGTAGATGACGTTTCTTCATCAGTGGCAGTCAACAAATAACGCTCGGCCAAGAAGAGCAGCAATTCGGCCTGATACCGTTTTTCCAAGAACAAGGAGAAATAAATCAGCTTGTTGGTGGCCTTATCGAACACATAAAGAATCATGGGAACCTTTGTCGAATAGTCATAAACACCGATTGCTCTATATTCCTCGTCCTCCTCAGCCATAGCCTTGCTTCCATAGTGGCTGAACACTTCGCTGTATTTCGTATTCCATGTAAAAGAAGGTTCCGGATAAGTGAAATATACCGGATTGACACTTACCTTCACCAGCGTGGTGCCTCCCTCTCCCTGCACTTGGATATTGGTCTCTCCACAACATACACTCCTCACATAGCCGTTGGCATCTACGGTGGCCACATAGGTGTCTTCTGAAATGAACGTGCAGGTTTCATTTCCCTCCACCTCTATCTGATGTTCACAATCTTCTCCGTGTACAAGGGCCTTCAGCGTGATATGGTCTTCTGACACTATCGGAGCTGATTGCTTGTCATCGTCGTCATCATCTCCACAAGAAGCCACACATACACTTGCTGCCACCAACAGGAAGTAAAACTTTATGCTGTTTACCCCTTTCCATTTATTTGTTTTTTTCATATTGTTATATTTTTATTATTAATAAATTATCTCAGCTACTTCTTCACAAATTTCATCACATAGACCCGACCGTCGCTGCCGAATCCACGCAACAGGCAGATGCCCGTGGGGCAATTGCTGAGGTCAATGGAGACAATGCCTCCTGCATCGGTTGCACCGCTTCCCTGTGCTACGACTGTCCCTAATGTGGAGGTGACATCCCAACCTGTAAGGCTGACGGCCGGCCGTAAGATGACGGACTCTCCCTCCTGAGTTGTCGTGGCCCATGCAGCCGGAGCGTCCGACACCGGCTGTCCGATTCCTTCCGGAGCAAGCAACTCAATCTCGTGGCAGGCATAATTTCCTTCACTGTCCTGAAGGATTGAGAGAGGTTCATTGCCGACAGAATAAGCGATATAATATTTGCCCGGACCGAGAGCTTGTACACCTGGATACTCACCCAATGAGAGTGCCACATCAATGGTCTTAGTTGTATTCGGTTCTATCACCTCTGTTTCAGCAGTAAGCAGAGGATATACAATACTGCCGTTTTCTAACGCATTAACGAACATCACATTGTAACAGAATTCAGATTCGCTACCGGTATTTGTCACCAACAATCTGGCTCTATATTCACCATTGAGTGGAAGAGCATCGTAGGCTTCCCAGAACTTCACTTCGAATGATGTCTTAGTATTTTTTTTCAAACCGATAGACATATATGAATCCCTTAAAAAGATAGTGGCGTACGGCAAACAGGACTCATCCGTACAGGTCACCATTTCCCACTCTTCTTCCCCTTCAGGCAGATAGCCCAGATACAAGTGGTATCTTCCATTGGGCAGACTTTCGGGTATTCTGCCACGGTAGCGTCCGTCGGATGCATTCGGATAATCCAACGGTGCTACGAACTTGTCGTTCCCGTAGGTAAGAATCCCTGCAATGGTGCCGTTGAAAGAGGTGTCATAAAGATTCCTCAGATTGACAGCTTCAATACTGATTTCGCTCTCACGACTGATGTTGCCTGTTTGGCCATTGAGGAATATGAGTCTGTCGGCTATCCAACAAGCAGGTTGTTCCGGTTCGGCCGGGGCCTCCCCTGTACCGATGGTGTATTGGTCTCCCTGCACCACCACATCAAGATAGTCATAGTCCGTGCTGGCTATGCTGGTAGTGTTCTGGTATATACGTGCTTTTACTGTACCCCATTCCTCATAGCCATTCTGACGTACACCTACATAGAGGCGGTAGCTGCCGTCGGCAAGATTGTCAGGCAAGGTCGCCGACACACCAAAATTATAGTAGTACCATCCGGAAGGAAGTCCTGACACTCCACTCGGATTTCCCAACATGGCTACAACTCTGTCCTCCTCATCAGTCAGCATCAGCTGCACTTCTCCCTCGAATGCCAGGTGGCTGCAGTTTTCGAATACGATCAGACTCAAAAAGATTTCATCCGCTCTTTCTTTGAGTCCGAAGGCGTCGTTCAAATAGAAATAGTCAGCCCTCATATTCGTAGGTTCTGTATTGGCTACACCATTGTCAGGACGGGTGTTGATGAAGGCTGCACTATTATAGCTGTAGTCTCCGAAGTTTCCACTGCCTATTCCCAAATCTTCGGGAGTAAGGTCGTGTACTGCATAATAGCCGTTGCACATGCCTCCCCATCCCCAATTGACATGGTAAAGACCCTCTTCGTCAATGCCGTCAAACACGAAAGCATGTCCCGACTCTCCGTTCTCGTCCCGCCCGCTGTAGTATATGGGTCTGTTTGCCGACAGCTCGGCCTGCAAAAGGGAGTGCCACTCCGCTGAGGGGTAATCGCTACGGCGTACCATACGTATGTCATCATCATACTTGAGGTATTTGACCATACCTGCCAAGGCTTGTGCATCAATTGCCCCACTCGCATTGTAGGTATAATCCATCTGCGAAGCAGCCCCGACATGATACATCAACTGTGCCACAGCATCTGCCTGCACACTGTTGAACGCATCCTCATCCTCGTAAGAATCCAACATATTCTCCCAATCGTAGGGGGTCTCGTTGTCGAGGTCAACATTCACCTCTATCTGGTCTGTATTAGTGGTATAATAGATGTGCCCCGTTCCCTTTTCCGGGTATTTGT
>CAZTPB010000109.1:0-6897 GCA_964614555.1 uncultured Bacteroides sp. | reverse complement strand
CAGAGCATCTGCCTTACAAGCAGAGGGTCGGGGGTTCGAATCCCTCAGCGCCCACAAAGATATACGGCTCTTTCGAAGACAAATAGCAACTCCTTTCGGGCGCTTAGCTCAGCTGGTTCAGAGCATCTGCCTTACAAGCAGAGGGTCGGGGGTTCGAATCCCTCAGCGCCCACCGAAAAAAGAGCATCACATACAGAATGTGGTGCTTTTTTGTTATAAAACCTAAAATAGCAAGATAATGGCAGCAAAACCAGGTATCCCGAAGGGGACAAGAGACTTTTCGCCCGTAGAGATGGCGAAGCGCAACTACATATTCAATACTATCCGCGAAGTGTATGCTCTCTACGGATTCCAACAGATAGAGACACCGGCCATGGAGAACCTATCCACACTGATGGGGAAATACGGTGAAGAGGGCGACAAACTACTCTTCAAAATACAGAATTCGGGAGACTACTTCAAAGGGCTTACCGATGATGAACTACTTAGCCGCAATGCTGCCAGACTGGCCTCTAAATTCTGTGAAAAAGGATTGCGATATGACCTTACCGTACCCTTTGCACGCTACGTGGTGATGCACCGCGAAGAACTGGCATTGCCGTTCAAGCGTTATCAGATCCAGCCCGTATGGCGTGCCGACCGTCCGCAGAAGGGCCGTTACCGCGAGTTCTACCAGTGCGATGCAGATGTGGTGGGCAGCGACTCGTTGCTCAATGAAGTGGAGTTGATGCAGATTGTCGATACCGTATTTACCCGCTTCGGTATTCGTGTATGCATCAAAATTAATAACCGAAAGATATTGAGTGGCATTGCCGAAATCATTGGTGAAGCCGACAAGATTGTAGATATCACCGTAGCCATCGACAAACTGGACAAGATAGGCCTGGAGAATGTGAATGCTGAATTGGCGTCAAAAGGCATTAGCCAAGAGGCTATAGACAAACTGCAGCCCATCATTCTGCTCAGTGGAAGTAATGCCGACAAGCTGGCAACGCTGAAAGAGGTGCTCGCCAATAGCGGAACGGGTATTAAGGGCGTGGAAGAAAGCGAATATATCCTCAATACCCTGACTGCCATCGGGCTGAACAACGAAGTGGAGCTTGACTTGACGCTGGCTCGTGGCCTGAACTACTACACCGGTGCCATCTTTGAAGTGAAGGCTCTTGATGTGCAGATAGGTAGCATTACTGGAGGCGGACGTTACGACAACCTTACCGGCATTTTCGGCATGCCCGGCATTTCGGGTGTGGGAATCTCTTTCGGTGCTGACCGCATTTTCGATGTGCTGAATCAGCTTGACCTCTATCCGGAAGAGGCTGTTACTTGCACAAGGGTGCTTTTTGTCAATTTCGGGGAGAAAGAGACTGCCTGCTGTCTTCCCTTGCTGAGCCGCCTGCGTGCTGCCGGAATATCTGCCGAAATTTATCCTGACAGCAGTAAAATGAAGAAACAAATGGCCTATGCCAATGCCAAATCCATCCCATTTGTGGCGATTGTCGGTGAAAATGAAATGGCTGAAGGAAAGGTTATGTTGAAGAATATGGCGACAGGCGAACAGAACCTGCTTGCTGCTGACGAACTGGTTGAAGCGTTGAAGTAGGCTGTCTTTGAATCGTTTCGAAAGATTTCATCCTGTCTTTGAGGAAGCAAAAATATACGTGGATTAACCATCGATGGTCGAATCCACGTATATTTTTTGTGAAAGAGGTCGAGTTACTCTTCTGCCGAAAGATCCACGGCAAAGTTCACACGCTTGCCGGAAGGCATGATGGCGGTAATGAAGAGTACCTGTTCGGGAGATTGGGTGGCGGCCTTCAAGACGTCCTCCAAATCGCTTACTTTGCGGAGTGGCTGGTTGTTGGCCTTCAGCAGGATGACGCCCTTGCGGATGCCGGCATCCTTCATCTTACCGTCGGTGACTCCCGTCACTTGCAAACCATAACCGAGGTTGAGTTGGCGACGAAGGTCGTCCGAGAGTTCCTGGAATGCTGCACCAAGAATGTCCATATCCACATTTTTCACCACCTTGGTGTTCCCTTGGGCATTTTTCAGTACCACAGATACGGTCTGTTCTTTCTTGTCACGGATAAGTTTCACCTTTACCTTGTCACCAGGGCGATGTTGGGCAAGCGCCTCTTGTAGAGCGGCCATTGTTTTTACAGTTTTGTCGTCAATGCCTATAATCACATCATCTACCTTGATGTCGGCACTTGCTGCTGAACCGCCTTCTACGATTTCAGATACCAAAACACCATCGGTGACACCCAATTCTTCGGCTTTTTTCTTCATCTCTCCGTCAAAGTCGCGGCTGATGTCGCCTCCTCGGATGCCAAGAAGGGCGCGTTGTACGGTGCCGTATTGCTTGAGGTCGGTGACCACCTTGGTCATAATGCTTGTGGGAATGGCAAAACCGTATCCGGCATACGAGCCTGTGGGGGAGGAGAGTACCGCATTGATACCCATCAGTTCGCCGGCAGCATTGACCAATGCACCGCCCGAATTGCCCTGATTGATGGCTGCATCTGTCTGGATGAAGGACTCGATACCATTGTTGTAGACACCTAACGAACGGGCCTTGGCACTGACAATGCCCGCTGTCACGGTAGAGGTCAGATTGAACGGATTGCCTACGGCCAACACCCATTCGCCCACCTTCAACGCATCAGAATCACCGATAGGAAGAGTGGGGAGGTCGTCTTCAGCCTCTATTTTAACAAGTGCTAAATCCGTGTTGGGGTCTGTGCCGATGATGCGTCCCTTGAACTCACGGTTGTCGTTCAGTTTCACACTGATTTCATCGGCTCCCTCTATCACGTGATTGTTTGTGACGATATATCCGTCTTTAGAGATGATGACTCCTGAACCGAAGCCTACACGGGGTTGTGTCTGTATCTGACGCTGGCGTCCGCCGCCTCCATAGGGACTTCCGAAAAAGTAGTCGAATATGTCCATCGGCTGTTGTACGGTCTGAACTTTACCCAGTTGGGTTGATTTGATGTGTACCACGGCATGGAGGGATTTCTCTGCTGCTTGGGTCAAATCGACAAGTTGTCCTGCCTGTGCACTATAAGCAGCTGTCAGCATCCGGCTGCCCGGTTGGAATTCCTGTTCAAAAGTAGCTACTGTCTCCGGGGCTTCCGGACGCATCAGATAGCAAGTTCCACCGGCTACACTTGCGCTCAGCAAGGCTACCGCTACGAACTTACTTACACTTTTAGTTGTCTGTTTCATAATTTGTATAGCTTAAATTGTTAATTTAATCTTTGCTTTTAACTTTTACGCAATGCAAATATAGATACAAAAAGCATAGATGCATAGCTTTGGAACACATTTTTGGTCACTTTTAACAAAGACTCCATGCTGCTTAACAGCCATTAAACGCAGAGAGGAATGTTTTTACATTCTTTTGAAGTGAGTATCGTTGTACCTTTTTTTGTTTATCGCTTGTCGCCTATTCGCACCAAAGCAGGTCGCAGATGATTCCGTCGGATAGAAACACTCCCTTTTGTGTCAGACGGAGAGTGCCATGGTCAATAGAAAGCAATCCCTGTCCGATATGTCGGCGGGCCATCCGCATACAATAGTCGTGCAGATGTACTCCAAACTCTGCAAGTAAATCCTGTAAGCTGACTCCCCAGCGGGTACGAAGACGGGTGACAAGATAGTCGTTATAGCGTGTGTACAGGTCGAGTTCTTCACGCTCTATCATAGGGTTCCCTTCGGTTATGCTCTTTATATAATTAGGTATAGAGGCTACATTCCATTGGCGGGAGTGGCCATCATAGGAGTGTGCGGCTGCTCCGCATCCGAGGTAAGGAATCCCCTTCCAATAACTGCTGTTGTGGCGCGATTCCATCCCCGGCCGACAGAAGTTGGAAATTTCATAGTGCTCATAGCCTTGCAAACTTAAATGCTCCACCAAACGGACGTACATTTGGGCCAATAGTTCTTCATCTGCTTCGTGTACCAATCCCTCTTCACGCATACGCCAAAGGGGGGTGTCCTCTTCATAAGTAAGGCTATAGGCCGACAAGTGGGGCACATCCAATGCTGTAGCCGCACGGAGGTCGGCTTCCCATTCGGCTAACGTTTCACCCGGAAGACCGTAAATCAAATCGATGCTGATGTTGTCGAAGCCGGCGTCACGACACCTGCCTACAGCCTCTCCGGCTTGTACGGCAGTATGCCTCCGTTGTAAAAAACTGAGCCGCTCATCGTCGAATGTCTGTACACCCATGCTGATGCGGTTGATTGGGGTGGCTTTACGCAAGGCTTTGACATAAGCGGGGGTGAGGTCGTCCGGATTGGCCTCCAAAGTGACCTCAGTATCTTCTGATATATTATACACCTTATATATATAAGAGAATATCCGCTCCAATTCCTGTACCTTCAACTGGGAAGGGGTACCACCGCCGACATATATTGTCTCCACTTCTCCAATGCCGATATAGGCACGACGCATGCCCAATTCCTGGCACAATGCATCAACATACCTGTCACGCCACTCGTTGTCTGTAGATGAAAAGAAATCGCAATAGACGCATCTGCGCTTACAAAAGGGAATATGAAGATAAATTCCTGCCATAAAAGAAAAGTTTTTTCGTCTGCAAAAATACAAAAAAAACGGGCTAAAGCATTGAATATACGGGCAAAATGCGGAAATTGTGTTTAATAACATAGTTTAGAAACACCTTCCTGTCTGTTGGCTGTTCGCATTTTATTTTATAATTTGCGCACCGTTTTGACAGAGGGGTCTTCCTAAGGGGGAAGAGTTCCTGAATAGTAACAACATTTAAAAGTATATATCATGAAAGTTTATCAGACAAGTGAAATCAAGAACATTGCCCTGTTGGGTAATGACGGTTCAGGTAAAACCACTCTCACTGAAGCATTGCTCTTTGAGAGTGGTATTATAAAACGTCGTGGCAGAATCACTGCCAAGAATACCGTGAGCGACTACTTCCCCGTAGAGCAGGAGTACGGTTACTCTGTATTTTCAACCGTTTATCACGTAGAGTGGAACGGCAAGAAGTTGAACATCATCGACTGCCCGGGAAGTGACGATTTTGTGGGTGCAGCCATGACCGCCCTGAACGTGACCGACACAGCCATTCTGTTGCTGAACGGACAGTACGGCGTAGAGGTGGGTACTCAGAACCACTTCCGCTACACCGAGAAGTTGGGCAAGCCGGTCATCTTCCTCGTAAACCAGTTGGACAACGAGAAGTGCGACTATGACAATGTGCTCGAACAGTTGCAGAGCATCTACGGCTCAAAGGTGGTACCCGTACAGTATCCGTTGGAGACAGGCCCCAACTTCAATGCCGTCATCGACGTGTTGCTGATGAAGAAATATTCTTGGGGTCCCGAAGGTGGTGCGCCCACTATCAGCGAAATCCCTGCCGAGGAGATGGACAAGGCTATAGAGATGCACAAGGCACTCGTAGAGGCTGCCGCCGAGAACGACGAGGGCCTGATGGAAAAATTCTTCGAACAGGATTCACTCACCGAAGATGAGATGCGCGAAGGCATCCGCAAGGGATTGGCTTCACGCGGCATGTTCCCCGTCTTCTGCGTATGTGCAGGCAAAGATATGGGCGTACGCCGTCTGATGGAGTTCTTGGGTAATGTAGTTCCTTTCGTGGACGAAATGCCGAAGGTATTCAACACCCGTGGCGCCGAAATCGTACCCACAGCCGATGGTCCCACTTCACTCTACTTCTTCAAGACAGCCGTTGAGCCTCATATCGGTGACGTGCAGTACTTCAAGGTGATGAGCGGTGTGGTTCGCGAAGGCGATGACCTGACCAATGCCGATCGTGGTTCGAAGGAGCGTATGTCACAGATGTTCGTCTGTGCAGGAGCCAACCGCATCAAGGTCGAGGAACTGCGTGCCGGTGATATCGGCTGCACCGTGAAGCTGAAAGATGTGAAGACAGGCAACACATTGAACGGCAAGGATTGCGACAACCGCTTCAACTTCATCAAATATCCCAATCCCAAATATTCACGCGCCATCAAGGCTGTGAACGAGAGCGAGACCGAAAAGATGATGGCAGCCCTCAACCGCATGCGCGAGGAAGACCCCACATGGGTCGTTGAGCAGTCCAAGGAACTTCGTCAGATTATCGTTCACGGACAGGGTGAGTTCCACCTGCGCACGCTGAAGTGGAGAATGGAGAACAACGAAAAGATTCAGATCAAGTACGACGAGCCGCGTATCCCTTATCGCGAGACCATCACCAAGGCAGCCCGTGCCGACTACCGTCATAAGAAGCAGTCAGGTGGTGCCGGCCAGTTCGGTGAGGTACACCTCATCGTCGAGCCTTACTACGAAGGCATGCCTGCCCCCGACACTTACAAGTTCAATGGCCAAGAGTACAAGATGAACGTGAAGGGTACCGAGGAAGTGCAGCTCGAATGGGGCGGCAAGCTGGTATTTGTCAACAGTATCGTGGGTGGTTCTATCGATGCCCGCTTCATGCCCGCCATCCTCAAGGGTGTGATGAGCCGTATGGAGCAAGGTCCGCTGACAGGTTCGTATGCCCGCGACGTGCGCGTCATCGTTTACGACGGTAAGATGCACCCGGTTGACTCCAACGAACTCTCCTTCATGCTGGCAGGTCGTCAGGCATTTGCCGAAGCCTTCCGCAATGCAGGTCCGAAGATTCTGGAACCAATCTATGATGTGGAAGTCTTTGTGCCCAGCGATAAGATGGGTGACGTGATGAGCGACTTACAAGGACGTCGTGCCATGATTATGGGAATGAGCAGCGAGAACGGTTACGAGAAACTTATCGCGCGCGTACCTTTAAAAGAAATGTCTTCTTACTCCACTTCACTCAGCTCACTCACCGGCGGACGTGCTTCGTTCATCATGAAGTTTGCCAGCTACGA
>CAZTPB010000108.1:0-6909 GCA_964614555.1 uncultured Bacteroides sp. | reverse complement strand
TTCGTAGATAAAGAAGGAAAATCCTCAAAAAACCGAAGCAAATCATCGCAAGCTAGAACCTCCCATAATAAAGAAGAGGAGTTGCACCGAATCACTTCGGCACAACTCCACGGGTTGAATGTGTCAATTGAATGTACAATTGACGATGAAATGCTTTATTCTGCTGCTACAGCTCCGGGATAACCGTCGTTCCAGTCGAAGATTTCGGTAGCATAGTACGAAAGTGAATAACCCATGCTGGCATCACCGGTAGCCCATGCTCCATTGATGGTGAACACTGTCCCTTCGCGAGTGAATGAGCAGTACGCTGCTGAGGCGTTATAGTAGAGTGTCCAGTATCCACCGGCACTTGCTGCCTCACCAATGTTCTGGAAGCGGGGTATATCCAGCGGTTCGTAATTCTCATCGAGATAGAACTGCAAGTGGTAGCCCGGATTGGGGCAGTAATCAGGAGCCAGTACATAGTAGGGGCTGACGAGGCGGTAGAGGTTGCCCTCATACTCGTTGGCCCGCTGGATTTGCACGATACCTTCGGTATCCTCCCAATTGGAGATGAAGTTACATGAACCGGCAGGCAACCAAGTGTAGTTGAGCAGGAAGCTGACTGTCATTGAGGCATTGCCTGTGACGCTGACTTCGGTTAGGGTGTCGAAAGCGATGGTCATCTCTTCCGTCTGTCCGATGACGGGTTCGCTGAGGAAGTGGATGAAGCAGGTGGCTTCGTTGTTGCCTTCGGCAAATGTCACGAGTGTGTCGGCCTTGAGCACACTGCCGCTATACTCCACGATGAGGGGAAGGGTCACTTCGCCTCCGGTGTTGTTGCGGCGCACTCTCACTTCAATCGAGTCGGGGATTTCATCGGTCGGAACCAAGTTGTAATTGTTGGTGGCCTGAGCGAACGAATAGGCTGCAGTGTCCTGCGGATAGGCTGCCCATTCTCCCTCGTCGCTGCATGAGGTAGCCAGGGCAGCGGTGGCTGCCAAGGCTGAAAACAAGAATGATTTATACAGTTTCATAATGTTGTTTCTTTAAGTGTGTAGGTTATACTTTATTCTATATCGGGTACAGGAGTCGGCATACCTGCATTCGGGTTGTTCTGACTCTCGCCAATTTGCGGGTTGTTCTGGATTTCGTTCTGCGGAATCATGAAGATACGCACGGGGTCTCCGGCAGGAACGTTGTAAACCAATTCGGCTGCATAGCCACCGCCACGGCGGTCGATGGGCTTTTGCAGACGCATCAGGTCGAAGTAAGAGTGTCCCTCACCCCACAACTCGATACGGCGCTGCATCCACACTGCATTCTGTACGGCTGAGGCCGATGAGGAAGTGCAGGTGTATGACGGGTCGCGGTAAGCCTGTACGAAATCCTGCAGCACCTTGGCACCTTCGCCCGGATTCAGCATACCCTTGGCCTCGGCCAAGATAAGGTACATCTCCTCTACACGCATCAAGGGAATGTCGCAGGCATTGGTCGTTGTTCCCAACTCATTCTGATAAGGAGCGAACTTCACGTGTGTGTAGGGAGACATGGCGTATGCTTCAACGTAAGCCTTCTGAGCGTCGTTGAGGTTGGCTGAAGTGCTGTTCTCGTCGAGGAACCAACCCTTGCGCACATCGGTGGCAGGGATGCTCTTGTAGAGAGCCTTGTTGATGCGGCGCCATGCACCTACTGAGGCATAACCGTAGCTCAGCGAACCCATGTGTGAGGGCCAGTTGATAATCCAGCTGTCCACCACGTCGTCGGTTTCGGCAATCTTGATACCCCACATCCAAGAAGGCTCGGTCATGTCGGTGAAGGTAGGCACAGACACTTCGGCGATGCTGTAGGGGGTGGCTCCGCTCAGGCTGATGGCCTTCTCGGCATCTTCAGCAGCAGCTGCCCAGTTGTTCATCACCAGGTTGACGCGGGCACGCAGACCGTAAGCTACGGCAGCGTTGACATAGCGCTTGTCACCACGCTGCTTCGATGAACCATTGAGCAGTGTGACGGCATTGTTGAGGTCGCTCATGATTTGGGTATAAGTCTCCTCCACAGTGGCACGCGGACAGCCGTTGGAGGCTGCATCGGCAGCATTGGTGTCGAGAATCAGGGGCACACAGAGCGAATCCTTTGCAGCGGTGTAGGTGTGCTGGTACATCTGTGCCAGATTGAAGTAGTTGAAGGCACGCACAGCGTAAGCCTGTGCCAGATAGAACTTCAGCTCGTCGTCTTCCGTAGCGGGGTCGATTACGCTCAACACCTCGTTGCAAGCATACGTACGGGCATACATATTGGTCCAGAACAGGCGGGTGAAGCGCCATGCATAATCGTGGTCGTCGAGCTGCAGGGTGTAGCCATACCAGTTGTAACCGATGTTGTCGCTCACTACGTCCTGACCGCGGGTCTCCATCTGCAGCATCACTGAGGGATAGCCGTAGTCGTCGTGAGTACTGCCTCCAAGTTGGTTGTACACGCTGAAGAGCGAAGTAATGGCCGTCACGCTGGCCTCAATCATCGCGGGGTTGCTTGCTATCACCTCCTCTTTCTGGTCGGTGGTGATGGTGTCGCCCAAAATTTCTGTATCCAAGTCGTTGCAGCTGGCGAAGGCGAGTCCGCCCAAAGCCGGAACGAGTAGAATATTCTTTATATTTTTCATTGTTATTCTTCGTTTTGAGTTAAACATTGGTTAGAATGTCAGTTTTATACCACCTGAGATGGTGCGCAGGGCACCGTAGGTAGCATTGGTGGCATCCAAGTAACTTTGACGGGGGTCGAGACCCTGACGGGCTGAGAAGAGTGCCAAGTTGTCGGCAGCACCGTAGATGCGCAACGACTCAATCTGCAGCTTGCGGGTGAGCTTCTTCGGCAGGGTGTAGCCCAAAGTGATGTTGCTGATTGACAAGTAGTCTGAAGATACCAGCCAACGGTCTGACGTCTGGTTGACATAAGTGTCCATCGAGTTGAGGGCAGGCACATCGGTGTAGGGGTTCTCCGGAGTCCAGGCTTTCAGGATGTCCTTGTGCCAGTTGGTTCCGGCAGAGCTGCTTGTACCGGCATGCATCAGACTCTGATAACCGCTGTCGATAATCTTACCGCCCAGCTGGTAAGCCAATGAGATGGAGAAGTCGAAGCCGTGGAATTCGATGTTGGTGCCGAAACCACCATATACATCGGGCAGGATGTCGCCGGTAGCTTCGCGGGCTGTAGAGTAGGCATCGTTCCAACTGTCGGTCAGGTAAGGAGTGCGGCTGATTTCTTCGCCTGTATTTTCGTCGTACTTGATGTCGTTGGCCCAGTAGAGAGCCTTACCGGTGGCTACATCCACACCGGCATACTTCACGAGGTAGAAGTTGTACATGGATTCACCCTCCTTGTAGATACGGCTTCCGCTGATCCACTCACCGTTCAGGTCGGGGTGCAGCTCGTTGATTTCGTTCTTCACGGTAGTGGCGTTGAAGAATACGTCCCACTTGAGGTTCTTGCGGTTCATAATCTGGTAGTTCAACTCTACCTCGATGCCCGAGTTGGTCATCGAACCGATGTTCATCGGAATCTGGCTGTAACCGTTGGAAGCGGCCACGGGCTTGTAGTAGAGCATGTCGCTGGTCTTTCGGCCATAGTATTCGATGGTACCGCTCAGCTTGTGGTTGAAGAGGGCGAAGTCCACACCGATGTTGTAAGCATTACTCTTTTCCCAAGTCAAATCGGGGTTACCCTTATAAACCAATGTTCCGTCGGAGAACACACCATCGGCACCGGTCATCTGGTACTGATCCTGATAAACGACGTAGTTGCGGTATCCGTAGAGCTGACCTGAACTACTGCCATAGGTCAGGTAGTCGTTACCCTGCTCACCGAACGAAGCCTTCAGTTTCAACATGTTCACCCAAGTGATGTCTTCCATGAATTTCTCCTTGGAAATCATCCACGCAGCTGATGCAGAGAAGAAGTTACCCCAACGGTTATCGGGATGGAACACTGAAGAGGCATCGCGACGGTATGAGAAGCTACCGAAGTATTTCTCGTTCCAATTGTAGTTCACGCGTCCGAGGAAACCACGGGTTGCATACTCATCGACACTACCTCCACCGGTCTTCATGTTGATGGTGTTGTTGACGGTGAAGTCGTTGTCCTTGTAAAGTGCCTCACCATATGCGTAGCTGTTCTCGCTGTTCAACTCGTAAGATTCGTAACCGGCCAAGAGGTCGATGTTGTGCTTGCCGAAGCTCTTGATGTAAGAAATCAGATACTGCTGGTTGAAGGCATAATCGCGGGTGTTGTCCTGTGTGGTAGAACCACCGGAGCCGGCCGACTGTCCGTAGTATCTGTTGTTGTAGTTGTGGTAACGGGTGTAGTCCATGTGCAGACCGTAAGAGGCGGTCAGCTTCAAGCCCTCCAAGGGAGAGATTTCGGCAAACCACTTGCCGTTGAAGATGTCCATCAGGTACTCACGGCTGTCGTAGATGAGGTCGCCCTTGGGGTTCGACATGTTCATGTAGTTACGTGTGTAGGGAGTGCTCTGTCCGTCACCGTAGTCGTAGATGGGGTTGCCGAAGTGTTCATCGTATATGATGTTGCCGGCAGCGTCGCGCACGTACATCGGATAGATAGGAGCCAGGGTGTTACCCAAGTTGAAGGCATTACCTGATGAGTTGGTTGCTGTTTGGTCGCCGGGGTAGAAGCTCTCAGAATTGGTGTAGCTCATGTTGGCACCCACCTTCAGCCACTTCTTGGCCTGATAGTCGGCATTCAGACGGGTCGTGAAGCGGTTGAATCCAGAACCTTCAATGATACCGCCATCTTCCAGATAACCGGCAGAGAGGTAGTAGTTCAATTTGTCGTTACCACCGGTGATGCTCAGGTTGTACTCCTGACGCATCTGGCTCTCGATGGTTTCGTCTTCCCAATCATCGGGAGTGTAATAGTATTGGCCGTCGCTGTAGCCCAACGTGGCATTGGGGTTGATTTTGCCATTTGTGCCGATGAGACCTTCACCTTGAGGCAGGGTGTACATCTGGTAGCCCACAGCAGAAAAGAGTTCGGCATTGGCATATTGGTGTGCAGCAGCTGCACTATATCCCAGGTTGTTGTAGCCGGCATTGTACTTGGCACGATAGAGAGTCTCCATGTACTGGTCGGGGTCGGTCATCACATCATAGTTTTCCACACCACGGGAATTCACACCCCAACGTGCCTCGAAATTGATTTTGGCTTCACCATTCTTACCCTTCTTTGTAGTGATGAGGATTACACCATTGGCGCCACGGGCACCGTAGAGGGCTGCAGCGGCAGCATCTTTCAACACGGTCATAGACTCGATGTCCTGTGTGTTGATGGAAGAGATGTCACCGTCGAAAGGAACACCGTCCACTACGTAAAGCGGGGCGTTACCGGCTGACATGGAGCCGACACCACGGATACGCACGGTAGCCGAAGTTCCCGGCTGTCCGGTACTGTACGTAGTCTGTACACCGGCCATAGTGCCTGAGAGGGCTTGAGTCACGTTAGATACCTGACGCATCTCGATGGCTTCAGTCTTTATCACAGAAGCCGATCCGGTAAAGGCTGACTTCTTGGCAGTACCGTATGCCACAACCATCACCTCGTCGAGGTTTTCTGAGTCTGCATCCAAACCTACTTTTACCGTAGCCTTGATGGGTATCAAGCGGGTCCCCATACCCATATACTTGATTTCAAGTGTCTTTGCAGAAGCAGGCACTTTGTTCAGAGTAAATTTACCGTCTGCATCGGTAACGGTACCTATGTCGGTACCTTTCACTACGACGGTGGCACCCACTATGGGCAGACCGTCTTCGTTCGAAGTGACGATACCCGTCACTTTCGAAATCTGTGCGTTAGCCACACCTATACCTATGAAGAATAAGGTGGTCATCAACAGCATGAGTCTTTTCATAAAACTACACTTTTTTAGTTAATATTCATTAGTTCGGTGCTCATAGAGCGGAACAAAACTAAGTATTAATATTCTAAAAAATTATCTTCTTTTACGCAAATTTAGAAATGGGGGGGGTAATTAGTGCTTTTTAACAAAAAGTTGTATAATTTGCGCATGAATATTTAAAGACTCTATGCAAAAAACTCTTTAATGCTGGCAAAAACACGGAGACACAGATGCCTTTGCTCTCCTGATGAGAAAAAGCTCTGTGTCTCCGCATCTTGACTGAAAATGTATCTTAACACAACTCCATCCGAATCGGGAAGTGTGGTCACTTCATCAAATCCACACCGGCCTTCTTCAACCCCTTAGCCAAGAGAGTGGCATTGAGGATTGCCCCCTTTTTGGAGAGGTGGGTGTGGTCGTGGTTGTAGTAGGCTGCGGCTTTCTTTTCACCCTTCTTGTCGAGGTAGTCGGCAGTCAGGTTATGCAAATCCACGAAGAGGCATCCCGTCTCTTCGGCCACCTGGCGTGTCCATCCGGCGGCAGAGTTGTTGCGGCGTTCGATTTTGCCGTTTTCCCATTCGTTGCGCGGGGTGAAGCTGACGAGTACAGGGATGCCTCCCTTCTCGCGTACGTCCTGCACGAATTTGCGCAGATACCATCCGAAGGTATAGACCACCTTGTACCGGCGGTCGGAGGCCATGCGATAGACGTGGCTGCTGTCGGCAGTGCCGTTGATGACAGCGCGCTCGCGCTTTGTGTCGATAGGCCCCATGTCGTTGTGTCCGAACTGGATGAAGACGTAGTCTCCCGGCTGGATGCTGTTATAGACCTCGTCCCAGCGTCCCTCTTCAAGGAAGGTGCGGGTGCTCCGTCCGGCTTTGGCATTGTTGTAGAGGGTGACGCGGGTGGTGTCGAAAGCGCAGGCGGCTACACTGCCCAGTCCCCACATACCGTCGTCGCTACTGTCGTTGTTCTTCACGGTGGAGTCGCCGGTGAAGAAGACCACGGGCTTGCCCTTCTGGCGG
>CAZTPB010000107.1:0-6993 GCA_964614555.1 uncultured Bacteroides sp. | reverse complement strand
GTTAATAAAAAAACGAGAAATTCTGTGAAAGTTGTTATTCTTTTTCGGAAATGAGTCGGGCTGAGTTGTCCGGGCTTTAAAAGTGTAGGGGAATTTGTTGGATTTTAAATAAATTTCCCTATATTTTTGCATATCCGTTTCTCTTGTATTATTTTTGCAAACTGAAAAAATACCAAAGAAAACAGAATCATGAAAAAGACGCTCAGACTGATGGCTTTCGCTTGCATGGCGGTGGGGCAAGGTTTGCTGAATCCCCTGAATGCACAAGTATCGTTCGGCCAAGCCGAAAAGTTCAACAATGACTGGAAGTTTACGCTGGAAGCTACGAGTGATGAGCTACGAGCTACGAGTGAGATTATCAGTACCACTTTCGATGACAGTAAGTGGCGCAAACTCGACCTGCCGCATGACTGGAGCATCGAGGGACTGATGTCGCCCACATTGGCCAGTTGCACCGGCTATCTGCCTGGCGGCATCGGTTGGTATCGCAAGACTTTTGAGCTGACTGACACGATGCGGCATCACTACATCTACTTTGAGGGTGTATATAACCGCAGCGAAGTCTATCTGAACGGTGAACTGTTGGGAAAACGCCCCAATGGCTACATCTCCTTCATGTATGACATGACTCCGCACCTGCGCCAGGGGGAGAATGTGCTGGCTGTGCGGGTTGACCATAGCCGCTATGCCGACAGCCGTTGGTACACCGGTTCGGGCATCTATCGCGATGTGTGGATGGTGAAGGCCGGTGACATCCATTTTGCCCAATGGGGCGTGGGGTGGAGAGCCACGAAGGTAGCTGACAGTCAGGCTACGGTGCAGGTGGATATGGAAGTGGTGAGAGCTGCAAGTGAGGAGCTGCAAGTTACGGGTGGTGAAACTATAATTTACAAAGTGCGTGCCACGATGTATGATGCCGAGGGCAAACAAGTGGCGACAGGAAGTACCCCCTTGTCACCCCGACAACTTATCGCCTCATCAACAGAAAAACAGACGATAGACCTGAAGTTGAAGAACCCGAAACGTTGGGATTTGGATACACCTTATTTATATAGTCTGAAGACTGAAATCTTGGCCGACGGGCAGGTGGTGGATAGCAGCACGTGCCGGGTAGGGCTTCGCACACTTCAGTTTGATGCCGACAAGGGGTTCGCTCTCAACGGACGTTGGATGAAGGTAAAGGGTGTCTGTCTGCATCACGATGCCGGAGTGTTGGGCAGTGTTGTGCCGCGTGATGTATGGAAACGCCGCCTGTTGAATCTGAAAGAGATGGGTGTCAATGCTATCCGTATGAGTCACAATCCGCAGGCACCTGATGTCTATGACCTGTGCGATGAGTTGGGGCTGCTCGTCATGGATGAGGCCAGCGACGAATGGGAGTTCCCCAAGCGGAAATGGGTGCAGGGATGGAATGTGGGCACACCCAGTTTCGACGGCAGTTTTGATTTCTTTGAGGAGTGGATAGAGCAGGATGTCGCCGACATGGTGCGCCGCGATCGTAACCACCCTTGTATTTTCCTATGGAGTATAGGAAACGAAGTGGACTATCCCAACGACCCCTATTCACACCCTATACTCGATGGTACCACCATCAACCAACCCATGTTCGGAGGTTACAAACCTGAGGCTCCCGATGCCATGCGCATCGGTGAGATAGCCAAACGCCTGGCTGCACGGGTGAGGGAGATAGACACCAGCCGTCCTGTCACGGGAGCTTTGGCCGGTGTGGTGATGTCTAACCAGACAGCCTACCCGGATGCCATTGATGTAGTAGGGTACAACTATACGGAGAACCGTTACGATGAGGATCACGCTGCTTATCCCCGGCGTGTCATCTACGGCAGTGAGACCCACGCCTCCTACGAGGCTTGGAAAGCGGTGCGCGACCGTAGTCACATTTTCGGACAATTCATTTGGACGGGAACGGACTATTTGGGAGAGTCGGGACGTTGGCCCTCGCGTGGATTGCATACGGGGTTGCTCGACTTCGGCGGATTCAAGAAACCCCGTGGATGGTTCCGTGCTTCGCTGTGGAGCGAGAAACCTGTAACTTATATAGGCACTTATCCTATGCGTCGTTCCGGAAGCGGACGACGTGGTGGGGGCAATTATCTTTCGATGGATGCTCCCGATTTGTGGAACTATCGCGAAGGTCAGTCAGTCCGTGTGGTCTGCTATACCAATTCGCCACAGGCACGCCTCTTGCTCGACGGAGAGGTGGTGGGGGAAATGAAACCTTACGATGACGAAACGGGTATTATCCATTGGGACATTCCTTACAAGCCGGGCAGGCTGGTGGCTGAAGGTTGTAATGCCGGAGGAGAGGTGGAATCGGCTTATGCGATAGAGACTTCGGGAAGACCGTATGCTCTGAAAGTGAGTGTCTTAGAGGAGAATTCCTGCACTCCTGAGCAGCTTCTCCACATCCTCATCGAAGTTGTTGATGAAGATGGGTGTCTCGTGAAACTGGCCGACAATATGGTCTCTTGCTACGTGCAGGGACCTGCCCGCCTTTTGGGACTGGAGAACAGTGACAATACCGATATGACCGACCATCGCGACAACAGACAACGCGTCAGTCAAGGTCGCTTGTTGGCCTATGTGCAGCCTACGGGTGAAGAGGGTTCTGTGCGCATCTTCTGCACTTCGCCTCTATTGAAGGATGCTTTTGCAGAGGTAGAGGTGGCTCTTCCCCGCAAAGAGGGTGTCATAGCTCCGGGCAAACTATGGCCAGACACTGACGGTACACACATCAATGCTCACGGTGGGGGTGTGCTTTTTCATGAAGGCACCTACTACTGGTATGGCGAACATAAGAGCGAAAATACCAGCAAGGCGCTGGTTGGGGTGATGTGCTACTCGTCAAAGAACCTGGTGGACTGGAAAAATGAGGGAGCTGTGTTGCGGGTGAGCGACGATCCGGAGAGTGTCATTGCCGCAGGCTGTGTGATAGAGCGTCCGAAAGTCATTTACAATGAAAATACGGGGAAATTCGTTATGTGGTTTCACCTCGAGCTGAAAGATCGTGGCTATGCTGCTGCCCGTGCTGCTGTAGCAGTAAGCGACTCTCCTACAGGACCGTTCCGGTTTGTCCGGAGCGGGCGGATAAATCCGGGCAAACTGCCTTTCGACTGGGCGGAAAAAGAGATTGCAAGTATGCAGGCACTGACCCCGGACGATTATAAGGAATGGTGGACTCCTGAATGGTACAAAGCCGTTGGGCAAGGTCTCTTTGTAAAGCGTGATTTGGAGGGCGGACAGATGTCGCGCGACATGACCCTTTTTGTCGATGACGACGGTAAGGCGTACCATATTTATTCTTCCGAGGATAATCTGACCTTGCACATTGCCGAGCTGTCTGATGACTATCAGAGCCACACCGGTAAATATGTCCGTCTGGCTCCTGCCGGACACAATGAGGCTCCGGCCATCTTCAAGAAAGATGGCAAATATTGGATGATTACCTCCGGTTGCACAGGTTGGGACCCCAATGAAGCGCGAATGTTTTCAGCAGACAGCATATATGGTCCTTGGACCAAACATCCCAATCCCTGCACAGGACCTGAGGCCAATCTGACTTTTGGCGGGCAGAGTACCTTTGTCCTGCCTGTAGCCGGAAAGAAGGACTGCTTCATCTTTATGGCCGACCAATGGCGTCCGCGTCGGCATATTGACGGACGTTACATTTGGTTGCCTGTCCGCTTCCGTGCCGATGGAACTCCTTTCATCGAGTGGCAGGAACAGTGGAGTCCGGAGAACGCATTCTGAGTGCAAAGCGAGTGGATAAGTAAGATTTTTTAAAAAAAATGTCTGAAAAGAATGATTCATCATCTGAAAAATTGTATATTTGCGGAAATCTTTTTCAGGGATTGGGGAATGGAAAACTTAAAATAGCGAGAAAATATGAAGAAACAATGTTTTTTTTTGGTGTCGGTAATCTGCCTTCTGATGGTGGGTTGTAACGATACAAAGGATGTGAAGTTGGTAAAATCAGGTGAAATCTGGTTGGATACCGACAGTAATATGATTAATGCCCACGGTGGCGGTATTCTTTTCCATGAAGGCACTTACTATTGGTATGGCGAATATAAGGGAGACTCTACCTATTGGAATCCCAAAGTGCCCAGTTGGGAATGTTACCGTACAGAGGCCGGTGGTGTCTCCTGTTACTCGTCAAAGAACCTGGTGGACTGGAAGTTTGAGGGTGTAGTGCTGCCCTCCGAGCAGAACGACTCGACCTCGGAACTCCACTTCTCCAATGTGCTGGAGCGTCCGAAAGTCATCTACAACGATGCCACCAAGAAGTTTGTCATGTGGCTCCACGTGGATAGTCACAATTATGCAAAAGCTGCTTCGGGGGTAGCTGTATGCGACAGCCCCACCGGACAGTTCCAGTATCTTGGCTCCATGCGCCCCAACGGTGCAATGGCCCGTGACATGACCCTCTTCAAGGACGATGACGGCAAGGCTTATCATGTCTATTCATCCGAGGAGAACAGCACGCTCTACATCAGTCTGCTGACCGATGACTATCTGCAACCGGCCGGACAGTTCACCCGCAACTTCCCCGGTGCATACCGCGAGGCTCCGGCCGTGTTCAAGCACCACGGAAAGTACTACATCCTCTCTTCGGGATGTACGGCATGGGACCCCAACCAGGCACAGTATGCCATAGCCGACTCTATGTTGGGTGAATGGACAGTGATGGGTAACCCCTGCTCGGGCAAGGATGCCGACATCACCTTCTACGGACAGAGTACCCACGTGCTGAAGGTGGGCGAGGACAAGTACATGGCCATGTTCGACCGTTGGAACAAGACCGACCTCATCAACTCGCGCTACATCTGGCTGCCTATGACCTTCCAAGGTGATTCTATCGACATAGCCTGGAACGAGGCATGGGACGTGCATACAATGTTCGAATAGACAAGATACATAATAATAACTAAGGAAAAAACATAAATTATGGAAAATCTCATGGATATGTACGAGGGGCTTTCTGCCCTGATGAAAGTCTTTTGGGGATGCGCCGCCATAGGCTCCATTTTCATGGTGGTACAGTTGGTGCTGTCGCTTGTGGGGATGGGAGATACGGATACCGATTTCGGCGGCGATTCGTTGGACGGGCTGGATGCCAGCGGAGGTATGGATCTCTTCACTGTCAAGAACCTGATTAACTTCTTCGTCGGCTTTGGCTGGGGAGGAATCTCTTTCAGCGGAGTCATCGCTCAGGAATGGCTGCTGGTGCTGGTGGCCCTGTTGTGCGGCTGCCTGTTTGTAGCTCTGTTCGTATTCCTTTTCCGACAGCTGATGAAGATTGCCGGCAACAGTGCGGTGGGAGCCGAAGCCTGTGTGGGCATGACGGCCAATGTCTATCTGCGTATCCCGGCTTCGCGCAGCGGGAAGGGGAAGATTCAGGCGAGTATCAAAGGTGCCTTGCGCGAGTACGATGCTGTGACCGACGACGAAGCAGATATCCATACGGGCTGTCAGGTGAAAGTTCTTGGACTGGTGAATGAAGACACCCTTTTGGTAGCAAAAAATTAGAGAACCCAAAATAAATAATCAACCTAAAAAAATTACAACTATGTCATTCTTAACAATGCCTATTGTGGTTGTCATAGCAGCAGTCTTTCTGCTCGTCACAATCATGAACCGTTATCGTCGGTGTCCGTCCGACAAGATTCTTGTTATCTACGGCAGCAAGGGTAAGACCTCTGCCAAGTGTATTCATGGGGGAGGTGCTTTTGTATGGCCCGTCATCGAGGACTATGCTTATCTGAGCCTGATCCCCATTTCCATCGATGCCAATCTCACCAATGCGCTGAGTAAGCAGAATATCCGTGTGGATGTGCCCAGCCGTTTCACTGTCGGTATCTCTACCGATCCTGCCTACATGACGGCTGCAGCCGAACGTCTGCTCGGTCTGACCCCTACACAGATTCAGGAACTCGCACGAGACATCCTCTTCGGACAGCTCCGTCTGGTTATCGCCACAATGAGCATTGAGGAGTTGAACAACGACCGCGACAAATTCCTTGAAAGCATCTCTGCCAATGTGGAAGTTGAGTTGAAGAAGATCGGTCTCCGACTCATCAATGTGAATGTGACCGACATTAAGGATGAGTCCGGTTACATTGAGGCCCTCGGACGTGAAGCTGCCGCCAAGGCCATCAACGAAGCCAAAGTGCGCGTGGCAGAGCAGGAGAAGGTCGGTGAAATCGGTAAGGCAGAAGCTGTCCGCGAGACCCGTATTCGTACTGCAGAAGCCAATGCACAGGCCGTGAAGGGTGAGAACGAAGCCAAGGTTGAGATTGCCAACTCCGAGGCTTACCGTCGTGAACGTGAGGCAGAGGCACAGCGTAAGGCCAATGCTGCCGAGAAGGTGCAGCAGGCACGTGCCTTGCAGGAGGCATACGCTGCTGAACAAGAAGCCGAAGCTGCACGTGCTGACCGTGACCGTAGCACAGAGACAGCCAACGTCCTCGTACCGCAGGAGATTGAGAAACAGCGTCTGGTCATCGCTGCTGAGGCTGAAGCCGAGCAGAAACGTGTCAATGCCAAGGGTGAAGCTGATGCCATCTATGCCAAGATGGAAGCCGAAGCAAAGGGTCTCTATGAGATTCTTACCAAACAAGCTGCCGGTTATGAGAAGATGGTGCAGGCTGCCGGAGGCGATGCCAACAAGGCTTACATGCTCCTCCTCCTCGAGAAGCTGCCCGAACTGGTGAAGACTCAGGTAGAGGCCGTGAAGGGTATCAATATCGACCACGTCACCGTTTGGGACAGCGGTTCGGAAGGTGCCAACGGCAAAGGTTCAACCGCCAACTTCGTATCAGGACTGATGAAGAGTGTTCCCCCGTTGAACGAACTTTTCGATATGGCCGGACTCAACCTCCCCGAATACCTTGCCAAGAGAAAAGAAGTAGAGGATGCCAAAGTGGTTGAAGAAAAAGAGGTCGAAATCAATGGAGAGAAATATAAGGTGAGAGA
>CAZTPB010000106.1:0-7076 GCA_964614555.1 uncultured Bacteroides sp. | reverse complement strand
CCACAAGGACAAGATGACCAAGAAGGCCAAGACAAATAATTTAATTAAGGACTAATCCTGTTACAAGCTACAAGTTACGAGTTTTCTACTGCATACTCGTGGCTTGTAGCTCATCACTCATAACTTAAAGAATATGAAATCAGTATTTATCGCATACGACCAGGCGTTTCACGAACGCATCCTTCAGGTGCTCGACCGTTTGAACTGCCGTGGATTCAGCCGTTTTGAACAAGTACAGGGACGCGGAAGCAAGACCGGTGATCCTCACTTCGGAAGTCACGCATGGCCCAGCATGTGTTCGGCCATCATCACCGTGGTTGAAGACCATCGTGTAAAACCGCTGTTGGATACTCTCCACGCCATGGACAAAGAGACAGAGATGCTCGGCCTCCGTGCTTTTGTCTGGAATGTAGAGCAGACCATATAAGGATCTGAAAATAGGATATGTTCAGACGGTTTCCAGTTGTTGGAGGCCGTCTGATTCATTTAATGCTGTAAATCGTCATTTTTTCTAAAACAGATGATGGTAAGCAGGAAAAAAAGAGTATCTTTGCGTCAAGCTGATAGAAAATTGGATTTTATGAGAAGTGTATTGGAGTTGAGATTTCTTGTGTGCCTTATTCTTCTTTGTGGAGGTTTGACAAAATTTCATGGGCAACAACTTGTCAAAGGGGTATCGTATGCCATGGAGAGTTGTTTTGTGGGGAGTGGTGAGGATGAGGTTGCTCCTTTTTGGCTGACAGCCAATCGGCATGGTTTGTCTTCAATCAAGAACTGCAATGGTTATTTACGTGTCGGCTTGTTCAGGGATGCCCGGCAGGATAGTCTCCGCCAATGGCGGCATAGCTATGGACTTGATATTGCTGTAACCTGCAATCATACCTCATCCTTTGTGGTTCAGCAAGCCTATTATGATATAGAGTGGAAAGGAATGCAGCTGAGTGTCGGCAGTAAAGAGAGACCTTCGGCCTTGAAACATCCTCTGCTTAGTAGTGGCGGGCTTACTTTTGGTACGAATGCCCGCCCTGTTCCACAAATTCGTTTCGAAGTACCTGAGTATGTTGCCATCTCCGGTACAGGTGGTTGGTTACACGTCAAAGGTTATTTGGGATATGGTCTCTATACAGACAACAATTGGCAGAAAGATTTTGTAGCTTTAGGGCAGCGTTATACACTTAATGGACTCCATCATGTCAAAGCCGGATACTTGAAAATTGGCAATGAGAAGAAATTCCCCATCTATTTTGAGGGAGCATTGGAAATGGCGACCCAATTCGGTGGTACAGCCTATAATGTCATGTGGGGACGACAGGAAGTTGTTACTGAAGATATCCGGATGGGGCATGGCTTCAAGGATTTCCTGAAAGCCCTTCTTCCTTTTGGCAATGGGGGAGACCCTACTGACGGCATAGGATACTCTAATGTGACGGGCAACCATTTGGGCAGTTGGCATGCTTCATTTACTTATCAGGCCAAGGATTGGAAGATACGTGCTTATTATGAACATTTCTTTGAAGACCATTCGATGATTATCGACGAGTTTGCCTGGAAGGATTATACCGATAATTTTGGTAATAATGGATTCAGCTCTTACATCCCCCCCCTGATTCCGGGAACGTATTATTGGAAAGACGGACTTTACGGGATTGAAATTGCATTTCCTGCAAATCCATTTGTCAGTGGGCTGGTCTATGAATATGTCAGTACCAAAGAACAGTCCGGGCCGGTATATCATGATCATACCGCACAGATTTCGGATCAAATCAGTGGTATAGACAATTACTATAATCATGTCATATATACAGGCTGGCAACATTGGGGGATGTCAATGGGAAGTCCGTTTTTGTTATCTCCGATATACAATTCGGATGGAGTCATCCAATTCAAGAATAACCGTGTAAGGACGCATCATTTGGGATTTTGTGGAAATCCTACCAAGGAGTTGTCCTACAGGGTACTACTTTCACATTCTAAATATTGGGGTACTTATAATGCTCCTTTGATAGATACCCAAGAACAGACTTCTTCTCTGCTTGAGCTGACCTATACTCCATTGTGTTGGAAAGGATGGTTGGTAAAAGGCGCTTTTGCTTGGGATAATGGGAGTGCAGTAGGAGACAACTGCGGCGGGATGCTGACTTTGCGTAAAACAGGAATATTAATCCGATAATTCGATTGAAAAATGAAAAAGACTTTTCTATATTTGTTTTTGTCTTGCAGTAGTTTGAGTTTTATTGCATGTGGTGATGTTCCTGACAATGGAGATTTGGATGGAATGTGGCATTTGCGCACTGTGGAGAGTTTGTCGGACAATCAAGTGAAGGATGTTAAGGAAGAACGTGTATATTATTCGATCCAACAGCGGCTTATTGTATTAAGAAGGGCTGGCTATACTCCATATATAGGTCGTTTCACTCATACAGGTGATTCACTTTTACTGCATGATTTTGTGGTTTACCAACGCGAGGATTCCATTGCTACTGCAATTGCTTTGACACCTTTTTATCTTGACGGGATTATTTCACGTTATGCAGTACAAGAACTGGATAATGATGAAATGACACTCCGTTCTTCTGTGTATGAACTTACATTCAAAAAGTTTTAGGCAATAAAAAAAAGAAAACGCAATGGATTGACAAACCGGAAGTTGATGAAAAGGTAAGCGAATAAATCCGTTATTGTTTGTCCCCCAAAAGCGTTTTCAAATAGTTCTTGTCTAACCTCACATTCCTTTCTTTGTGGCCAGAAAGTGCCAAGGTTCACCGGTCTTTTGCTGTATTTTGTAATTCAGGAAGAGGTGTAGGGTTATCCAGCATAATACATCTGCAGTAATCACCCATCCTGATGAAATGAAGTTCATCAGACCAAAGTTCATCAGACAAAATCCGACAGCTATACTCAGAATCAATATCAAGGTTTTTCGGGATGAACAGCCGGCACGCATGAATTTATGATGGATATGATTCTTGTCCGGTTTGAAGATTGGGCAATGCATACGCAGTCTCAAAAATACAATGCGTAATACATCCATAGCTGGTACAGCCATGATTGTGAAGGCTGTCAGCAATGCATTTTCCCGATAAGGCATTACTGTTGAGTCATCCATTGTATAGCGGATACAGAAAAACGTCAGGATATAGCCAAGTGTCAGACTGCCGGTATCCCCCATGAAAATTTTTGTATTGGTCGAGGCCTTTCCTCCTAAATTAAATCTCAAGAATGCGATTAACGAACCGGCTAAAGCAAATGAACAAAGAGCGTACAGAGGTAAACCTGCATGGGCAAACAAAAAACCGAAAATCACCGTAGCCAACAGCGAGATACAGCCTGCCAAGCCATCTATGCCATCAATCAGGTTTATTGCATTCATTGTGAAAACTGCTACAAATACCGTCAATGGCCAGCTTGCCCATGAGGCCAATTCATAGATTCCGCAAAAACCGTACAGATTATTAATCAGCAACCCGGACAAGGGAAATGCAATGCCACAGATTATTTGTACTAAGAACTTCACACTTGCAGAAACACTGACCAGATCGTCTGCCAAACCAATCAGATACATCACCATCAAACCACATAATAACAACACTATCCACATTTCAAAGCGCAGTCCCATTTCAAGTGGTGCAATAAATCCGACAAGACAACCTACTGATACAAATAATGCCGGTACGAAAGAAATACCTCCCAACCTTGGAATGGCATTACTATGAACTTTACGCTCATCCGGGAGATCGTACAACCCTTTCTTTTTGCACAACCTAAGTATTTGGGGGATAAGAATACCCCCAACAATACCACTAACAAGAGCCGCAGCCCCATATAATAGAGTATTCAGATTCATTCGCTTTTTCCTTTTTTATATATAACTGTGTGCTGAAGAAAATATTGTATTAGCTATCTTTTTTATGTTAATAGAAAAACAGTGCCGGTTTCCCAACTTCTGGCTCCGACACTCATTTTACAGACATAAAAAGAAATATTGGCTATTACTTTATCTGATACTTTCTTTATCACAAATGATTGGCTTTATTCATCAGGTGGTAGTCCAGTAACACCATGGCTGCCATTGCTTCAACAATAGGTACAGCGCGTGGCAATACACAGGGGTCGTGTCTGCCTCGGGCTTTGACAAATGTGTCGTTCCCATTCAAATCCACAGTCTGTTGCTCCATCAGCAAAGTGGCTACAGGCTTGAAGGCTACCCGGAAATAGATGTCTTGCCCGTTGCTGATACCGCCTTGAATGCCTCCTGAATGATTGGTACGTGTGTCTGTTTTTCCGTTGTTGTTGTAAAAGAGGTCATTTTGTTCCGAACCACGTGCGTTGACGCCTGCAAATCCGGCACCATACTCAAACCCTTTGACTGCATTGATGCTGAGCATGGCACTTCCCAATGCTGCATGGAGTTTGCCGAATGAGGGTTGTCCCAACCCTGTCGGGCATCCTTTGATGACACAACTGATGACACCCCCGATGGTGTCACCTGCGGCTTTAACTTCAGCTATCAGCTCCTCCATGGCTATTGCCGTTTTCGGATCGGGGCAACGGACTGCATTGCTTTCTGTCAGGCTAAGGTCGTATGACTGATAGCTGTTGACCAATGCAATGTCTCCTACTTGTGAGGTATATGCCTGTACGCTGATACCTAATTGTTTGAGAGCCAATTTGGCCAATGCTCCACCTACACAACGGGAGATGGTTTCACGAGCTGACGAACGTCCGCCTCCCCGATGGTCGCGTACACCATACTTCTGCGTATAAGTATAATCAGCGTGTGAAGGGCGGAAAATATTGCGCAGGTTATCATAGTCATTGGAATGTTGGTTTGTGTTATATACCAAAAAACCAATGGGGCAACCTGTGGTTTTCCCTTCAAAAATGCCTGAAAGGAATTGTACCTCATCAGCCTCTTTCCGATCGGTCGTTATTTTGGATTGCCCAGGCTTCCGCCGATTCAACTCGTTTTGGATAAATTCCAAATCCAATTCTATACCTGAAGGGAAACCATCGATGACTCCACCGATGGCTTTCCCGTGAGATTCTCCGAACGTGGTCAGGCGGAAAATGTTTCCGAATGTGTTGTTGAACATATCCCTTATACCATATTATATTAGTGGCAGTGTCCGCATCCGCATCCTCCGTCGTGTTGGTCGTCACAACCTCCGCCACATCCGCCGCAGTCACCGCATCCACATCCGCATCCATCGCTGGTCAGCATATTGATCATTCCTTGAATTTCCTCTCCTGTTGCCGGACGTGATTCCACCACTTCACCTGTAAACATCAAATCCATACCAGCCAAGCGGTCGTTCAGGTCAATGACTACTTCCGTATCCCTTACTTCTGCTACCAATCCTTGAAAGTGGTTGCCATCTTCGTTGACCAAGGGCACATAGGCTCCCGGATAGATATATTCTGACTGAAATTTGCCGTCGCGGCAAAATACATCCTTACCGAGAGTTACTACACGTTCCTGTTCATAGGGACCGTAAGCCTCAGCACAGGGAATTACAAATTCGAATGTATCTCCTGCTTGAAGATCTTGCACTTGAGCTTCAAAAGCATCCAATGAGATGCCCATTCCCGAAATGAATTGATAGGGGTGGGCTTTGGGAGCCTCTTCAACTAATTCTTTCTTTCCGTCACGCATCACATGCAGTTTGTATGCAACAGTGATGTACTTATTAGGTGTTGTGTCCATCTTTTTTATTATTGTCATTTTAAAATCGTGCAAAAATAGTTATAAAATATCGAATGTGAAAATAAAATTCCGTTATTGTTGCAACGTTTCAAGAAATTCTATTTCTACGATGCGGAGTTCGCTGCGGGTCTTATCGCCATCCTTGGCTTTGAAGAGGTCCAGCTCACCGGCTTTGGGTTCTACCACCTCTACAATCTGTCCGAAGGCATCACCCTCTTGGGCGGCTCCTTTCAGACGGATGGTGATTTCGTCGGAGAGGACTGGGTGCTCAATATTGAGGTGGATATAGCCAAGGCTCTTTTCGGTGTTTCCTTTCCAAATGAGCTGCTTGCCTGCAAAGATTTCGAGCGGATAGCTGCGCTGACGCCAACCGGTGAGTTTCATGCAGATGTCATCCACGGCTGCGCGGCGGTTCAGCTTGTAGCTGATCCAGGCTGTGTTGAGCTTACCGTCGTTGCGCCATTCGCTCAGTTCGTTGTCGTCGAAACTGTTGGTGGCAGTCTCTTGATTCACTCCGGCCTTCACGTCCACAATCTGTACATCCACCTTCTTGTCGGTATATGAGGGAGTGAGCGGAGTCTCACCGCGCTCCAACCGGCAGGGGAGAAGTTCGCCGGGGAAGTGCTTGCTCAGTCCACCAATCACTTCCACGGGTTGGGTTGTCCAACTTTCAGCAGCAGTGCCCAATCCTTCGGCCTTTGCGGTCAGCGTCACATTGCCGGCTTCGGTGGTCGAGCGTACCAATACACGAGTGATACCACACTCTACGGGCAGTGAGGTCGCAAAGGCATAATTGCCCGGTCCCTGTGCGATGCCACCGCGCCATTCGGCAGGTCCTTCGAGGGTGAAATCTACCATGTCGTTGGCCAGTGGGCAGCGATTGCCATCGGCATCCACCACTTCCACCTGCACCATCACGATGTCGTGTCCGTCAGCAAACGTGCCTGCGGGATTTTTCATCGGTGTCAGTTTCAGGTGATGGGGCTTGCCGGCGGTCTTCAGGGCAGCGCGGCTCACCTCTTTGCCTGCTTCGTCGTATGATACGGCTTCAATGGTGCCTGGCTTCCACTGGATGCTGTCGAAGGTGTAGAGGAAACGGTAGTCCTGATGACCGAAACCTTGTGACTCCCCGTTGATGAAAAGTTCTACTTTGTCACCGGTGGAGACCACATAGACGGGTTTAGACACACCCCATCCCTCCCTGTGAGGGAGGGAGTTTTGATTGCTCTGACTATTCTCAAGTCCTCCCTCGCAGGGAGGATTTAGGTGGGTCTCCTCATAATTCCAGTGCCCCACAATGTGTGTGCCATGCTCTTCGATATCGACCCAGCCGTTCCACATCACTTTGTGGGCAAAGTATCCGTCTTTGGGG
>CAZTPB010000105.1:0-7158 GCA_964614555.1 uncultured Bacteroides sp. | reverse complement strand
CTCAACACGTTGCTCTCCTTGGCAAAGAGCGAAGCCGTCAGGTTATACACCGTACCCAGCCCGTCGATAAGGAACGGGGGCACACCCTCTGACGGACGGTAGTAGCGCTGCGAGTTGCGGTTGAGCACGTAGCTGAAGTCTGTTGTCAGCGAAAGGTTGCTGTTGAAGGTGTATGTAGGAGCGATGCGCACATTGAAGAAGGTGTTCTCCACCTTGTTCTTGTTGTCGCCCTCAGACCTCTTGATGATAGACACGGGGTTGGCCAACGAATAGGCATAGTCGTTGCCATAGAGGCGCTCGCTGAGCGTACTGAACAGGCGGTCGTACTCGGAGAGCAGCTGGGTGAATCCGCCCACATACTTGTTGTACTGGTAAGGAGTCACCAACGGCGACTTGATGGCCGCCAGATTGCCCGGAGAGGTCACCGTCCCTGTCGAAAGGTCTGAAGCGAATCCGTCATCAAACAGTTTGTTGTTGGTGCGCGAGAAGGACATATCGAACTTGGTCTCCAAGTTATACAGGATCTTGATGTCTGTGTTGAAGCGCACGTTCAGACGGTCGAAGCTGGTGTTCTCGACACCCCCTTCAGCATTGGCATATCCTACAGAAAGGTTGTACATACCGATGTCGTCACCACCCTGCACATTGATGTTGTAGTTCTGGGTGATGGCCGTGCGATAGACTTCATCCTGCCAGTCCGTATCGTTGTGATACATCTGATAGTAGTATCCGGTAGGGTCGTCGTTGAGGAAGTTGAAAGTGACGTCACGGTTCTCCGACAATTTGAGAGCAGCGATAGTACCCAACATTTCAGTGGCATAAGTACGGTATTGCTCAGCGTTCATCACTGATTGCAGCTGAGGCATCAGCGTGATGCCTGCCGAAATGTTGGCATCAATCCTCGTAGCCATCGAATGGCCGCGCTTGGTCTCAATCAGGATGACACCGTTGGCGCCGCGTGCGCCATACAAGGCAGTAGCATTCTTCAGCACCTCTACCGACTCTATATCTTCGGGCGAAATGCCTGCCAGCATATTGAAGGAACGCCCCTGATGCAGAACGGTACGGCTGTGCTGCATATCCATCTCCACGCCATCGACTATAATCAGCGGTTGGGCATTGGCATTGATGGAGTTCAATCCACGGATGAACATGGTGTTTCCCCCATCTGCCACACCCGAGCGGTTGATAGCGCGGATGTCTGCACCGAGGTTGGCCTGTATCTCTTCATCGATAATCAGCCCTCCGCCACGCACTGTGAACTTGTTGGCTGCGGTGTATTCTGTGTCATCGGCATACATGGTTCTGAACTTGTTGCTCAACAGGCTCACCTTCACCTGCTGCTGTTCGTCGCCTGCATTGATGGCCACCTGCTCCGCCATGTAGCGGGGAGCCTGCACATAGAGTGCGGTGGCAAAGTCGGGCAACTTGATGGTAAACTCACCCTTTTCATTGGTCATGGCCGTGTAACGGTTGTCGCCCAATGTCTGCACGCGCACACCGGCAACGGGCTTCTTGGTCACATCATCAACCACTACGCCCGACACACTGATCAGTGTATTTTTCTCCACAGCATCGCGACGATGCACCGATTTGAACGCCAGTTGCTCTTCCTCTTCTGTTTCACCCAAGTCGTCCTGAGCGAATGCAGCCGTGCAGCAGCCCATCGTCAAAGCACAGAGAGAGAGCCTGAGGCCCTGTCGCTGCCATATGTCCTTTATCGTATATTTCATATTCGTCTTCATTCTTTCATTAAAAAAAGCTTCTTCACTCTTCATTCTTTACTCTTCATTTTCCACCGGTCGCATGATGATGTTTGCCACACGCAACACCTGTTCATACTTCGCCTTGTTCGACTTCATGAACGAAGTGACCGAATGCATCACTTTGATGTTTGGTTTGGCATCCGTCAGTGCATAGCAGACGGGGAAGGTCACACGACCCAGCTTGACAGTATCGATTTTGTCCTTTCCCACTTCGAAGGGTTCCATCTTCTTCATGTTCGACTTGCTGACAAACTGCACTGTCTCTCCATCGAACCGGCCTTCCACCTGCTTGTTGTCGGCATCGGTGTAGTTGATGTCAAAATAGAGCGTGTAGGGCTTGCGTTCTTCCGGCAAAACATCGGAATCAATCCATGCCGGCACGATGACTGCATAGATGTCGTAAGTGGTTGAAAGCACATCTTCGAGGTAGAAATCCAATTCCGGAGCGAAAGTCGAATTGTCCGGCAAATCGGTGCGCACATACATGAAAGTTTCATCCGGTTCGTCCAACACACACCATTCGGGTGAAGGAGTTCCCACCAACACTGCACGGGTGTAACCATAGCCTTCAGCCGTCACCACACGACCGACTTCGCGGCTTCTGATGACCGGTGCATAGGTCTCTTCGGGCAGGAAGGGGTATCCGTTGATGATGCGGGCATGACCGTTGCTCAATGTCACCACCTCCTCTGTCACACTTTCCAACAAAGCGGGGTGGGTCAGGTAATTGCCGGTAGTGGAATAGAGTGTATCCCGCTCTGCAAAGGAGGCACCGTTAGACAGTTTCGCGTTGTACCGCGTATTGTTTTCCGAGAAAATCAGGTTGTTCACCATCAGACGTTTCGTGATGGAGTCTGTCCAATAGGCTTCTGTCGTCTGAATGGCGGCATCCGCCGGTGCAGCGGTCAGCGCAGTGGTGGTGGCTCCCATGGTCTCTTTATAAGCCGTCGTTGTACCACCCTTCGTATCTCCCAAATCAGGGAGAGTCAGATTCTGATAAGTCAGCTGGGGGATGTACTTGTAAAGAGCGGAGATGCGCCCGTAGGATGAGTTCCATGCCTCATCCGTGGGAATCAGCACCGTATAGAGGCTGTCCTCACTCTCCAGACGTGATTTCAACATATTGCGGATAAGCGTGTTGCTGACGATGACTACCGAGTCGTCGTAATGCTGCACACCGTCAATTATCTGGCCTTTGACCGAAGCAGACTCATCGAGCCGGATGCTTTCGTACCGCTTCACATATTCCATCAGGCTGTCTGCCCTGCCGGCCATCTCGCTGATGTATTCGTAACCGTTATAGCGGAACACCGACGGCGCAGCCGTTGTGTAGAGCAGTCCGTTGACACAGGGATAGTTGTAAATCTGCTGGTTGTAGTCGTTCGGGAAGATTTCCTGCCCGTCGAACGTCAGGTTGCCGGTGTGCTTGCCCGAAAACTTCAGCAGTTTCTCGTTGAGCATATACACCACCGTGTCGTTGATGTCAGTTTCCTGATGGGCATAGTTGGCAATCATGTTTTTCAGGAACTCCTTCTCCACCTTCTCGTCACTCATCAGCGCCAGTTCGTCCATATCGAACGAGCCGTTCACCGGTGCCCACACCGTGTAGGTGCGCGAAGTGTTGAGCACTTTGTCATAACCCAGTCTCTTGAGTACGGTGGCAAAGTCCGTCAATTTCTCATTCTCTGAGATGTTCTCCCACAAAGTCTTCTCTGCAGCAGGGTCGGTCATGGTCGGCACCGTATTGAAGTCATCGTAGTCCGAACAAGATGCGGCAGCCAGCAGTCCGCCTGCCACCAGCATCATCGTCTTAAACTTTTCTGTATGTTTCATCTTGATTATGATTTTCTTACATTCTACATTAATACCAATCCTCCGTGTATTCCTGATTGTTCACAATGTCAACAGGCACCAGTTCGATGAAATCGACGGAGAAGCCCAACTGGTCGTAGTTGGTCAAGAGGTTCTTCAGACGGATCCAGTACTCCTTGTCCTGTTCCAGACGCACCGTACCCAGAATCTTGCGCATCATACTGGTACCATATCCCTCTTCGTAACGGCAACAGTTGCTGATAGTGGCCAACAGTTCGCTCGGGTCGCTGGCGCGTTCTTTCACCTGATTGTATGTTCCGCGTGAGAAGCTGGCCGGAGCACGCATATAGCCATGGTTGCGCATCACCAGATCGGATGCCACACCGTAGTCGTCAAACTCTGACGAAAGCAGATAACCTGTGGCCATACGGTCTTCATCCAGCGTTGAGTTCGGATAGCGTGCATCCACGGGGATACCCAACGGCTGCATCGAGCTGGGGTCGGTCGATGTACCGATGTAGTACTGCTGCAAACCACTGTTCCCCATAGGCGGATAGATGATACGTATCTCATAATCACCGGTCGGCACGGAAGGCAGGCGGAAGGCAAAGTCGTTCTCGTCCCATCCGGCAAGCTGGTCTGCCTCCCAGGCACGCCATGCTCCTTGGGTGTACCACGCAAGCTTTGTCTTGGTGTTGTAGCTCACCAGATTGTCGAAATAGTCCAAAGGCAGACGGGTCATGGTTCCGTCTGTACTGTTCAGGTTCATGGCTCCAATCTCTGTGATTGTGGCGAAACGGATGTCATTGTTGATCAGTTCGTAAAGCATCGAACCCATATCGATGCGCAGACGTTCGTGCAACACCCCGTTGGGCACGTTGGTATCATAGACCAAGGGACGGTCGATGGTGTGGATGTAACCGTTGTACGACTGGATGTTCGAATTGGCACGCTTCACCATACATCCTTCGCGCACAATCTGATGCGTGGCCTCGCTACCGAACGTACCCACCTCATCAGTCAGCGTGTTGTTGTTGCGCCAACGGTTGATCCAGATGTTGCTCGAAGCGCCGGTAGGCTGATACAGCGGCTGCCAGATCTTGATCAGTGTGTGAGGGAGCAATGTCTCGTAGTAGTCGTAAGGTTCGCCTCCATAGGCATAGTTCCAGTTTTCGTTGGAAGTATTGCGCTCATAGAGGAGTTTCGATACAGACATACCTGCCTGCACGATGTGGTAACGCACAAACATGTTCACCACGTTGTAGGGGTTCTCATAGTCGTCGCCGGTGCTGATGGGGTGCAGTTCCTTGTCGGGATAGTCATACCAGGCAGCGGCTCCGCCATACCACTCCACGCATTTGGCCTTCAGGTGATCAAAAGTAGAGATACCTTCCTTGGCAAAGGCAGCACTGTCCTCTGCGAAGATGGTATATCTGATCTTGCACTCTGCAGGCACGTGATACTGTGCCGTGAAGCTCGACCCCGGGCGGCCGGTCTTATTGTCCAGGCTGTAGCTCTTGGGCTTGCCTTCATCATCCATTTTCTTGTCGATGGCCAATGTGTCGAGCAGACCGCACTTCTCCAAAGCCTCGAAGAAAAGGCTGAATTCAGGATGCTTCTCCAGCACCTCGCCCACGCGGCGCGTAGTGCGGGGAATCACATCGCTGATGACGTGCACATATCCGTTGATCATCTCCAGGTCGTAAAACATGACCTCGGCTATCTCGTTGAAGCGCACCACACCGTCATCACCCAACTTGGAGATGAAGGGGGTATTCATCATGGTGGCTATTTCCTTGCCGCTATAGTTGCTCAACTCTTCCACATAAGCGTTCATCGAACCTGAAAGGTGATACATGGCAATCTCCTTGCACTGCTCATCAGTCAGGCCATAGACACTGTTTTCCGTCAGTCCGTTGTGCGGTTCCTTGGCTTCGGGGTCGTTATAGAGGCTGTCGATATATTTCTCCACACCACTGTTCACGGGAGCATAGCAGGTGTAGTCGCCATAGGCATCCATCATGCGGCTGTAGCCCGAACGGCTCATGATGACATTGAACAGATGGAAAACCGAGTCGTTCTCCTCCAGATAATCCTGAATGGTCTGTCCGGTGAAGGTGTACAGGTCCGATTTGTCAGGTTCCTTGTTGCAGGAAACCAGTCCGACTGTAGCGCCCAATGCCACTCCGGCCATTATGTTCACTATATACTTTTTCATAATCTGTCTTTATTATATTATTTGTCTTTTACCAATCAGTTTATCAATAGTTCTTCTCTGTAGTTGCACCGTCAGTATAGACCGGATTCTGGTAGAGCAGCGGACTCACATTCACCTCGTCATAAGAGATAGGCATGTAAAGATATGGTTCGGTCGGCATCTTTGATGTCACACCGGAGCCTCCACCGGAGGTATATTTACGGGCAATGAGCTTGAGCATTCCCTCGTAGTTGGGGGCAAAGACACCTCCCTGCTGTGCAAGGATGAGGTCGTAGTTCACACCGGTCGTATGGCGATAGTTGTAGCGGAGCATATCGAACCAGCGCTTGCCTTCGAAGCAGAGTTCGCGGGCACGCTCGTTCATGACGAGTACCTCCAATTCTTCGGCAGTGCCTGTAAATCCGCTGAAGGCATTGACCTGTGTACGGACGAAAGCGGCGATGTCGCCACCATCATACTCTGCCTTGGCCACATCGTATTTCGTAGAGTCAACCTCCGATTTTCCGTCCGTGCGGGCACGGGTGCTGACAATCTGCACCTGACGGGCAGCCTCCACATTGCAGGCTGCAATCGCACGGTTCACCTGACGCAGCTCCTGTGCCAGCTCCAAAGAATCCTCGCTCGTAGCAGCAGTAATCTGATCCAGCAGTCCGGCATGAGCCTGTGCCTTCAATGCAGCCTTCTGCACCAGAGCCTCAGCCTTCATCAGCATCACATCAGTCACGCGGTAGAATATCCAGTTCTGGTCGTAGCTGCCATAAGCACGATCCATCTTGCTCGCCGCCGACCACGCTGTCGAAGCAGCCACAGGCAGCAGATTATCCTGTGCCACAAACTTACGGATAGTCAGGGCCTCCTCACCACCGCCATTGAAGTCGTGGATGCTTGCGAAACCGCGCACATCGTACTTGTAGTTGTCGTGATTGAAGATGTGGTTTTCATCGGCTGAAATCTGGGCATACACCGTGTTGGTGTAGAAATTGGGCAATGTGTTGGTGTTCTTCGAACGGTTATAGGACTTACAGAGTCCCTCGTTGTTGGTAAACTGCAGTTCGAAGAGCGACTCGGAATCATTGCCGCCATTCAAAAAGATGTTTTCGTAATTGCTATAGGTGTTCAGATCGTAACCGTCGTCGTCCAGTTGCTCCAGCCCTCCATTGTAGCTATTGCCGGGGAGTGCCGTGCTTTTCCGGTTTTTGCGGATTTCATTGCAGCAGGCAATGCACTTGTCGTAGCAGTTCTCGTCGCCAAAGACAGAGGCTTTCCAGAGATAGACATCCGCCAACAGGGCATAGACACCGTCGCGGGTGAAATAGGCGCAACGGTCAGAGCCTGTGATGCTCTGTGAAGAGAGGGTATAAC
>CAZTPB010000104.1:0-7297 GCA_964614555.1 uncultured Bacteroides sp. | reverse complement strand
GTACCGCTCACCGCAAGCACGCTTCAACCGCCGTTATCGCCGACTACTTCGATGCTGACCACAAGATGCTCGGCTACTTGATGGAGAAGGAAGTGACTGCCGTTGACAACATCCTGAGCAACATCAAGCGTCCCTTCACCGCCATCATGGGTGGTTCAAAGGTATCAACCAAAATTGGTATCATCGAAAACCTGATGGACAAGGTGGACAACCTCATCCTCTGCGGCGGTATGACCTACACATTTGCTAAGGCTATGGGTGGCGAAGTGGGTAATTCAATCTGCGAGAACGACAAGCTCGATCTTGCCCTCAGCATCATGGAGCAGGCTAAAGCCAAGGGTGTAAACCTCGTATTGGCAACTGATTGCGTAGCAGGTGATGATTTCAAGAACGATTGCAACACTCAGATTTGCCCCTCAGGTGCTATCCCTGCAGGTTTCGAAGGACTCGATGCAGGTCCCGAAAGCCGCAAGGCATTTGCCGCAGCTATCGAACCCGCCAAGACAATCCTTTGGAACGGTCCTGCCGGTGTATTCGAAATGGACAACTTCACCGCCGGTAGCCGCGCCATTGCCGATGCCATTGCCAAAGCTACTGCCAACGGAGCCTTCTCACTCATCGGTGGTGGCGACTCTGTAGCTTGCATCAACAAGTTCGGTATGGCAGACCAGGTATCTTATATCTCTACTGGTGGTGGTGCCTTGCTCGAAGCCATCGAGGGTAAGGTTCTCCCCGGTATTGCAGCCATCAAAGGCGAATAATCCGCAGGATACACACATAAATCGTTATATAAGTGAAGAAGGGTTCGCGCCAAAATGCCGGCGCAACTCTTCTTTTCTTCTTAATATATTATATAATAAGGTATAGAAGACGGACTCGCACGGAACAGGAACCAAAGAACCACTAATTGCGGGCTGCAAATGCACAAAAGCAGGAATTATAACAAATAAATCAAGAATTATTTCTACTTTTGGCACCGGAATCCTTCCAAGAGGCAAACAAGGCCTTTTCCGGAAACCACAAAAAGAGAAAAAGACAAAACCCTATAAACGAAGAAACAAGTTGAATTTATGTCAGAGTTGAGATTCAGAGTAGTTGAAACGGCATTCAAGAAGAAAGCTATAACGGTAACAGAACCGACAGAAAGACCTTCGGAATATTTTGCCAAATATGTGTTCAACCGGGCCAAGATGTTCAAATACCTGCCCAGCATTGTCTATGACAAACTGATAGACGTAATAGACAATGGTGCCCCATTAGACCGCAGCATTGCAGACGAAGTGGCTTTGGGCATGAAAAAATGGGCTATTGAATTGGGAGTGACCCACTACTCGCACTGGTTCCAACCACTGACTGAAGGAACAGCCGAAAAGCATGACGCTTTCGTAGAACACGACGGCAAAGGCGGCATGATAGAAGAGTTCAGCGGCAAACTGCTCGTACAGCAGGAGCCTGACGCCAGCTCTTTCCCCAACGGTGGCATCCGCAATACTTTCGAAGCACGCGGATATTCAGCCTGGGACCCCTCGTCGCCTGTATTTGTTGTAGGCGACACACTCTGTATCCCCACCGTATTCATTGCCTACACCGGAGAGGCACTCGACTATAAAGCTCCGCTATTGAAAGCCCTCAGAGCCGTCAACGAAGCAGCAACTGCTGTTTGTCACTATTTCAATCCTGAAGTAAAAAAGGTGTTCACCTATCTGGGATGGGAACAGGAATATTTCCTCGTAGATGAAGGGCTCTATGCCGCACGCCCGGACCTCCTGCTCACCGGACGTACCTTGATGGGACATGAATCAAGCAAGAACCAACAATTGGAAGACCACTACTTCGGAGCTATCCCGCCACGTGTAGCCGCCTTCATGAAAGACCTTGAAGTGAAATCTTTGGAATTGGGCATCCCCGTAAAGACACGGCACAACGAGGTAGCTCCTAACCAATTCGAACTGGCTCCCATCTTCGAGGAGTGCAACCTGGCCGTTGACCACAACATGCTGCTCATGTCGCTCATGCGCAATGTGGCACGCAACCACGGATTCCGCGTATTGCTCCACGAAAAGCCCTTCAAGGGAGTGAACGGAAGCGGGAAACACAACAACTGGTCGCTCGGTACAGACACAGGCATCCTGCTCCATGCCCCCGGCAAGACACAGGAAGACAATCTCCGGTTCATCACCTTCGTGGTGAATACACTGATGGCAGCCTATCGCCACAACGGACTGCTGAAAGCATCCATCATGAGTGCTACTAACGCACACCGATTAGGAGCCAACGAGGCTCCCCCTGCCATCATTTCCTCGTTCCTCGGCAAACAGTTGAGCAAGGTTCTCGAATGCCTGGAAGAAAGCAGCAACGACGAGCTGATCAACATTGCCGGAAAATCCAGCATGAAGCTCGACATTCCACAAATACCAGAGTTGCTCATTGATAACACCGACCGCAACCGTACATCACCTTTCGCATTCACCGGCAACCGCTTCGAATTCCGTGCTGTAGGTTCCGAGGCCAACTGTGCCTCTGCCATGATAGCCCTCAATACAGCCATGGCCGAACAATTGACGGATTTCAAAAAGGAAGTGGACGAACTCATCGAACGTGGAGAACCCAAAGTCTCGGCCATTCTCTGTGTACTCCGCAGCCTCATCAAAGAGTGTAAAGCCATCCATTTCGACGGAAACGGATACAGCGATGAATGGAAAGCCGAAGCCGCCCAACGCGGACTCGACTGCGAAACCAGTTGTCCCATCATCTTCGACAACTACCTTACCGAATCGAGCATACGGATGTTTGAAACAACCGGTGTGATGACCCGTAAGGAACTGGAAGCCCGCAACGAGGTAAAGTGGGAGACCTACACCAAAAAGATACAGATTGAAGCCCGCGTACTCGGCGACTTGGCCATGAACCACATCATTCCTGTGGCCACCAAATACCAAAGCCAACTCATAGACAATGCCTACAAGACCATGCAACTTTTCCCTGCAGAAAAGGCAGCATTGCTCTCGGCCAAAAACATGGAGCTCATCGAAGATATTGCGGCACACAACAATTTCATAGAAGAAAATGTAGCCCAAATGATTGAGGCACGCAAAGTGGCTAACAAGATTGAAAACGAACGGGAAAAAGCCATTGCCTACCATGATACCATCGCTCCCATGCTGGAGGAGATCCGATACCACATCGACAAACTGGAACTGATCGTTGACAACCAAATGTGGCCGTTGCCCAAATATAGAGAACTGCTTTTTATCAGATAATCACTAAAGATTTACAGATCATCTATTTCTTTTGCCGGTTGTTTTAAATCATAAAATTAAAAAGGGGGCGGCCACACCAGGCCGTCCCCTTTTATTTTTCTTCCCTACAAGCAAGGGATTGAATCTTTCAATTGCTGAACCGCAAGCCGTCGCCTGCCACATCCACATGAATGGGACGACTGCTGTCAACCTCTTGTGCAAGGAGTTTCTTGGAGAGGTCGTTGAGCAGATAGCGCTGGATGGCACGCTTCACCGGACGGGCACCGAACTCAGGATCGTACCCCGTGGAGGCAATGAAGTGCACGGCATCATCGGTCAGTTCCAACGTCACACCGTTCTCGGACAGCATCTTGCGGATACCGTTCACCTGCAAGAGTACAATGCGCTCTATCTCCTCCTTATCGAGAGGCAAGAACATGATAGTCTCGTCGATACGGTTGAGGAACTCCGGACGGATGGTCTTCTTCAGCATCCCCATCACCTCGTTCTTCGTTTCTTCGATAAGGGCTTCGCGATTACCGCTGCCCAATTTCTCAAACTGGCTCTGGATATAGCCACTGCCCAAATTAGAGGTCATGATGATGATGGTGTTCTTGAAATTCACTACACGCCCCTTGTTGTCGGTCAGCCGTCCGTCATCAAGCACCTGCAGGAGGATGTTGAACACATCGGGATGCGCTTTCTCTATTTCATCGAACAAGACCACGGAATAAGGTTTGCGGCGTACAGCCTCGGTCAACTGTCCGCCCTCATCATAGCCAACGTATCCCGGAGGCGCTCCTATCAAACGGCTGACGCTGTGCTTCTCCTGATACTCACTCATGTCTATACGAGTCATCAGCTGTTCGTCGTCGAAGAGGTATTCGGCCAAAGCCTTTGCCAGTTCCGTTTTTCCGACACCAGTGGTACCGAGAAATATGAACGAACCGATTGGACGACGGGGATCCTGCAAGCCTGCACGGCTTCGGCGCACAGCATCACTCACTGCCCGGATGGCTTCGTCCTGTCCTACGACCCGCAGATGAAGTTCCTCTTCCAGATGCAGCAACTTTTCACGTTCGCTCTGCAACATCTTGCTCACAGGAATGCCCGTCCAACGGCTGACCACATCAGCAATGTCATCCGCTGTCACCTCCTCTTTGACGAGGGCATTGCCGCTCTGCATCTGCTTCAGTTCCTGCTGGATGGCGGCTATCTCTTCGTCAAGCACCTGCAAACGGCCGTAGCGTATCTCGGCCACCTTGCCATAGTCCCCTTCGCGTTCGGCACGTTCGGCCTCAAACTTCAGTTGCTCTATCTGCTGCTTGTTCTGCTGGATTTTGTTGGCCAGATTCTTCTCGTTCTGCCATTTGGCCTTGAGCGAATGTTCCTGCTCCTTGAGTTCGGCAATCTCCCGATTGAGCTGTGCCAGCTTCGGCTCGTCCTTCTCACGCTTGATGGCCTCACGCTCAATCTCCAACTGCTTCAGCCTACGGCTCAGTTCGTCCAACTCTTCGGGGACAGAGTCACGCTCCATACGGAGTTTGGCTGCAGCCTCATCCATCAGGTCAATAGCCTTGTCGGGAAGGAAACGCTCAGTGATGTAGCGGTTGCTCAGTTCCACAGCAGCAATGATGGCATTGTCCTGAATGCGTACTTTGTGGTGATTCTCGTAGCGCTCCTTCAATCCCCGCAGGATGGAGATGGTACTCAACACATCCGGCTCGCTCACCATCACCGTCTGGAAACGACGTTCCAGCGCTTTGTCCTTCTCAAAGTATTTCTGATATTCGTCCAACGTTGTGGCACCGATAGCCCGCAGTTCGCCACGCGCCAAGGCAGGTTTCAGGATGTTGGCCGCATCCATCGCCCCTTCTCCCTTGCCGGCTCCCACGAGGGTGTGTATCTCATCTATGAAGAGGATGATGCTGCCTTCCGAACTCGTCACTTCGTTGATGACCGCCTTCAGACGCTCTTCAAACTCACCCTTGTATTTCGCCCCGGCCACCAAAGCTCCCATGTCGAGCGAATAGAGTTGTTTTTCTTTCAGGTTTTCCGGCACATCCCCACGCAAGATACGGTGGGCAAGCCCTTCGACAATAGCCGTTTTTCCTGTGCCCGGCTCACCTATCAATATCGGATTGTTCTTGGTGCGCCGACTCAATATCTGGAGCACACGGCGGATTTCATCGTCGCGCCCTATCACCGGGTCCAACTTTCCCGAACGGGCAGACTCGATAAGGTTGACGGCATATTTGGCAAGTGCCTGATAAGTCTCTTCACTCGACTGCGACGTCACCTTCTGCCCCTTACGGAGTTCTGTGATGGCAGCACGGAGTTCCTTTTCGGTCACACCGGCATCCTTCAGCATAGTGGCTACCGTACTCTTCACGGCCAACAGAGCCAGCAACAGTTCTTCCAAAGCCACATACTCGTCGCCAAGCTGTTTGGCATACTCCACGGCACGTTGCATCACCTCGTTTGTCTCACGACTCAGATAAGGTTCTCCCCCACTCACTTTGGGCAGAGAATCTATCTGTCTGTCAATCAACGTATTCATCTGTCGGGCATTGACTCCCAGCTTTTGGAAAACAAAGTTGGTGACATTCTCGCCCACCTTCAGCACACCGGCCATCAGGTGTACCGGCTCAATGGCCTGCTGGCCACGCATACGGGTCAGGTTGACCGCCTCCTGAAGAGCCTCTTGCGACTTGATTGTAAAGTTGTTGTAGTTCATGTCTCTAATCTCCTTTCTTTTTTCTTCCTATTTATATTTATTTGTTTGACAACGCCTACGAAGCTTCATTTGTTTTACAGGTTTGTCTTTACTCAAGAGACTGCAAAAGGAGTGCCAAAGGAGAAAGTCTGACAATCTGACAGTAAAATTATACAATTAAAAGACAAAATGACACATATCTGTCCATTATATTTTATCCTTCCGCAAGTATTCACCTAAGAGAAGCGGAAGTAGCAGGAACAAAAGAATGGTCAAATTACGACAAAAGATGCATTTTCTTTGTTGCTTTCACTTTTTGATTGTATTTTTGTCCTCAGAATGACTACTGAAAAGAGAAATATGGCAATAGTAGAGTTTGTATCATTCTGTATAGAACGTTACAAACAGTTGAAGAACATGTCGGGTAAAGAGGCTGCAGACTTGTTCCAATCGTTAGGTATTGTCAACTACTTGATTACCAATTATGAAATCCTTCACACACAGAATGCCGATTTCATTCAGGAAGAAATAGAGTTGTTCATTAAAGCCAAAAGCGTATGATACTGTATCACGGAAGTTTGGGAATCGTAGAATCGCCCCTCATCATAGATTCGAACCGTACATTGGACTTCGGAAAAGGTTTTTATACCACAACCAGCCTTTCCCAAGCCAAACGGTGGGTTGAACTACGTATTCCTCATTCAAAAGTAGCTAAAGGATTTGTGAACATCTACGAATACGACCCACAGAAAGCTAAAGGTTTACATCTCAAATCTCGTCGATTTCAATCTCCGAATGAAGCATGGGTCGATTTTGTCAAAAAGAATCGTGATAACAAAGATTTTGAGCATGGTTACGACATCGTCGAAGGACCTGTTGCCAACGACAATGTCTATCTATCTTTCAATCTGTACGAGACAGGATTTATCAACAAACAAGAACTCATCAGAAGATTGAAAGCTTACAAACTGGTGGATCAAATTTTGTTTCACACACAAAAAGCAGTCAGTCTTTTAACCTATAAAGGATATAAAGAAGTATCGTTATGAGAACACCCAAAGTTGTCCAAGAGAATGTTTATACCTTAATTCCACATAAGGTTTCCAAACTTGCCGACCGTCTTTTGGCCGACAAGCATAGCAACACTTTGGAAGAAGCTATCATGCAAATCTATCACTCCAAAATGTACCGCAATCTTGAAACCGAAAGCACCAAGTTCTGGTGGTATGGCATCAATATGCTGTATGAGGAACTGATGGAGGAGAGAGGGTAATTACAGTATAAGGTAATGCTTTACTAAAAACAAATTCCACTCGTTAGTTCTCCACCATTGATTACTATT
>CAZTPB010000103.1:0-7350 GCA_964614555.1 uncultured Bacteroides sp. | reverse complement strand
TATCCGAAGAAGATGTGCTTCGATGTGTTTGGCGAAGAGCGCATCAAACAGTTTGCCATACAGGCAGGGGAGGAGGTGACGGTATCATTTGACCTTGATGCACGAGAATATCAGGGCAGGTGGTACAACTCCATCAGGGCCTGGAAGGTGGAAAGGGTGAGTTCAGCAACTTCAGGAAATCTGAATAATACTCCCAATGAAGTGGTATCTGACATGCCGTTTGCCGGCCCTTCGGCTGAAGAGGATTTATTGTTTTGAAAGACAATCTACAAAAATAGACAAAAGGCGTTGGCTCTCTTCAAAAAAAACAATATATTTGCAACATTAAAAATGTCTGGAAAATAGGAACCGCAGAATTTTGATTCCGAATCAACTCTGTGACCGCAATCAAACGAGAAGAACCATGCAAGAGACCATACGACTGAAAGACCTGGCCATCGGATACTACGATAAAGGACAGGAAAAAAAATACATCGCCAACGGCATCTCCGCCAGCCTCTATGGCGGACAACTGACTTGCCTGTTGGGAGCCAACGGTGCAGGAAAAAGTACGCTGCTACGCACTTTGTCGGCCTTCCAACCGCCATTGGAAGGAGATATCCGGATAGCAGACAAGCCTCTGCAAGAACTCACACCAAACGAACGGGCACGCCTCATCGGAGTGGTACTGACCGAACGGCCTGACATACGACACATGACGGTGACCGAACTGGCCGCTATGGGACGATTGCCCTATACGGACTTTTTTGGAAACCTTTCGGCTACCGACCACGTTATCGTAAATGAGGCCCTCGAAAGAGTAGGGATGATACAGATGGCTGAACGGATGGTGGAGACACTGAGTGACGGCGAACGGCAAAAGGTGATGATTGCCAAAGCACTGGCTCAAGAGTCACCCATGATACTTCTTGACGAGCCGACAGCCTTTCTCGACTATCCGAGTAAAGTGGAAACAATGCTCCTATTGCACCAATTGGCTCATGAGGAGGGAAAGACCATCTTCCTATCGACACACGATGTGGAGTTGGCCTTACAGACGGCTGATTGTCTATGGCTGATGAAGCGGGAGATTGACGGACAACATTCGTCCCTTGTCATCGGAACGCCACAAGAATTGGCTGCCAACGGAGAATTGAGCAAGTTCTTCACAGGAAAAGGATTCACATTTGACCCGCAAGAGATGCGCTTCCGCATTCAAAACAAATATGTCAAAAACGATAAGTGAACAGATGCACTCAAAATTCATTATAGCATTATCAGTCTGCACATTATGCGCATTTGCTGAAGCAAAATGCCAAATCCAACAGCATGACAGTATAACCTTGCAGATGCATCGGCAGGACTATCTGTTGCCTGCAATCGGAGGAAGCCTTATAGTGGCCGGTTCCCTCATCGGCTTCGACCATGGAGGCAGTCAGCCGGAAGAGGGATACACCCCAGCATTCAGCTATAAGGCTGACGAAGTGCTCCGCTTTGTACCCGCAATGGCACTGGTGGGGATGAAGGCATGCGGAGTGGAGAGCCGGACAGAAAAATGGAGCGAACTGATAGTGCGCAGTGCGGTGTCCACCGCCATTATGGGGGCAAGCGTAGAAGGCATCAAACGCCTTTCGAAGCGTATGCGCCCTGACGGAAGCAACGACCGCTCGTTTCCCAGCGGACACACGGCAGCAGCCTTTCTGACAGCCTCTCTGTTTGCCAAAGAATACGGCCATCAGAGTGCATGGTACAGTGCAGGTGCCTACGGGGTGGCCACCTCTACGGCATTGTTACGGCGCATCAACGACAAGCATTGGGTGAGTGATGTGATGACGGGTGCCGGCATCGGTATCCTCTCGACAGAGTTGGGATATGCATTGGCCGACCTTTTCTACAAGCCGACAAAAAAACAGCCTGCACACGACAAAGCATACGGACCATCGGAGACAACCTCCTTTGCCGCACTCTATATGGAATATACATTGCCTCATGCACTGACTGGCATTGTGGACGGCCATCAGGTAGAATCGGCTTATGGGTATCGGGTAGGGATGGAGGCTGTCTGGTTCCCCTTACGCCACATCGGTATCGGAGGACGCATCGGATTGGGCAGTTCACCCATAGAGATAGACGGGGTATTGCAGGAACGTCCGCTTGACCATGCCACCTTCACCGCCGGTCCCTATTTCTGTTATCCTTTGCCTGATTGCCACCTCTCGCTTGGAGCCAATCTGCGCGGCGGATATGGTTTTTATCCACAGAGTGAATACAAATCAGACAATGGCACCAACCGCCTGACTATAGGCGGAAATAAAGGGTGGGGATATGCCGCCGGAGTGTCGCTGACATGGCACGCACACCCAAAGGCATCCATCAGTCTGACAGCAGGATACGACCATTGGGAGGCTCCGGCAAGCAACGAGATGGAAGCCTCCGGATGGAGCATCGGATTGAGCGCAAACTATCCGCTATAGGGAAAATTGGGTCATGAATTTGCCCTGCGTCTGAATTCGGCACAAATGACGGCGGCAGCTGTAGCCACATTGAGCGATTCGGAGGTGACTTGACCTGCCGGATAACTGGGTATGAACAGGCGTCGGGAGACACAAGAGGCCACTTCGGGCGAGATGCCGTTGCCCTCGTTGCCCATGATGATGACTCCATTGCCGGAAAGCGGCTTGTCATAGAGGTTTTCGCCATCAAGGAATGTACCATAAAGCGGAATGCCCTGCATGGACATCTCATGCAACAATCCGGGCAAAGGGGTATAGTGCACCCTGACACGCGCCAAAGCACCCATGGTGGCTTGTACAACCTTCGGATTGTAAACATCGGCAGTGCCGGGCGAACAAAAGATATGACGGATGCCAAACCAATCGGCCAAACGGATGATAGTACCCAAGTTTCCGGGGTCTTGCACATCATCCAATGCCAGACAGAGCCCGTCCGCTGCCACAGAAGCGGCACACACCTCCTCTTCGCCATATCCAAAAACGGCAAGCACTTCCTGCGGAGTCTTCAAAAAACTGGCGCGGGTAAGCTCTTCCGATGTCACTTCCACTTTCTCATCGGCAACAAAATCAGGATGAGCCGTATGCCAATCGGCAACAGCCACCAGCAGACGACAAGGGAAATGACCATACAGATCACCGACAACTTTCGGCCCTTCAGCCACAAAAACATGACCGGAGCGACGATGCTTCTTCAACTCCAGCGAACGGATATATTTCAATTTGGCTTTGCTCAACATAAAATATTTCTTATTCTTGCTACAAAAGTAAGACAAAGCTACGAATATTTTTTTTATTTGCACTATATTTGCAGAGATTTTAATCGAAAGAATGGTCAAACACAAGAAATACAGACAGGCAACACAGCTGATAAAGGCTATCATATTGGCGGGACTGATTGCTTCATGTTCCTCTTCGAAATTCGTTCCCGAAAAGCAATATCTCTTGGACAAAGTGAAGGTGGAGTGTGAGACTGATGCCAGAATCAATGTCACACAACTGGAAGGATATATCCGACAGAATCCCAATGCACGATGGTTCAATGTGGTGAAAGTCCCATTGGGCATTTATTCACTCTCCGGACGGGATACATCGAAATGGATAAACCGTACCCTGCAGAAACTCGGTGAAGCCCCTGTACTGTATGACAAGGCATCGGCGACACGTTCGTGTGCAGACATCCGTATGGCATTGCAGAACATGGGCTATCTGGGTGCCTATGTGAATGCTGAGGAGAACTACAAAAGACACAAAGTGACACTGACCTACCGCCTCTATCCGGGCGAAAGACACCGGGTGAACAAACTGACACGCGAAATAGCCGACACAACCATTGCACGCCTGCTGGAAGAGAGCAGCGAAGAATCGCTATTGCGCGAAGGTATGGTGCTCAACATCAACAGACTGAACGAAGAACGGGTGCGCATCACTGAATATCTGCAAAACAGAGGATACTACAAATTCACCAAAGAATACATCACCTTCACCGCAGACACTATCGAAGGGGAAAAACGGGCGGCATTGACCATGCACATCGCACCCTTCAGGCAGGAACGCTCTAAAGAGACTGGCCCACACCCCAAATTCACTATCGGTAAGGTGAAAGTGCTGACTGAGTTTGACATCGCAAACATCGCCCCACAAAGACTAAGGCTTTTTGACACTATAACATACAAGGGGATAGACTTCCACTACAAAGACAAGTTATGGTTTCGCCCCCGCATATTTCAAGAAAATATCTACCTGCAACCTGAAGGTATATACCGCGCATGGAGGGTACAACGCACCTATTCATCCATGGCCCGACTGACGGCCCTCAAATACACCAATATCCACTTCATCGAACGAAAAGATGAAGACACCGGTGCCGACCTGCTCGACTGCTATATACTCACAGCCCCCAACCAAGTGAGGAGTGTCACCGCTGAATTAGAAGGTACAAACACAGCCGGCGATTTGGGAGCAGCCGCTTCGCTCACTTTCCAACACAAGAACCTGTTCAAGGGAAGTGAAACCTTCACTTTCAAAGTACGCGGAGCCTATGAAGCCATCAGCGGACTGCAAGGATATACAAACGAAAACTATACGGAATATGGCGCAGAGGCACGCTTGAGTTTCCCGCGATTCATGTTTCCGTTCCTCTCATCGGCATTCAAAAGACGCATCCGTGCCTCATCAGAAGTAGGAATACAATACAATACACAAGAACGGCCTGAATTCTCACGGCGGGTAGCTTCGGCCACATGGAGCTACCGATGGACACAAAGGCAGAAAGTGCAACACAAAATAGACCTGCTGGACATCAACTATGTGTACATGCCGTCCATTTCGGCCACATTCAAGCAAGAGTACCTTGACAACATTGCCAGCAACTCCATCCTGAAATACAACTATGAAGACCTGTTCATAGCCCGTACCGGATATACCTATATATACAACTCTGCAGGAACAAGTGGAATGGCCGCACACACACGCACCAACTTTTCGCTGCGCACCAATGTAGAGTCTGCCGGAAATCTGCTGAATCTCATCTCACACACACTATACACACGCAAAACAAACAACGGGCAATATGCTTTGGGAAATATCGCATATGCACAATACGTGAAGGGCGATTTCGACTTCACCCAACACATTGCCATCGACTACAGAAACAGCATCAGCCTGCACGTGGGATTCGGCATTGCATACCCATACGGCAATTCTACCATACTGCCTTTCGAAAAACGCTATTTTTCGGGAGGTGCCAATAGTGTGCGCGGATGGTCTGTAAGATCACTCGGCCCCGGAAGTTACTCAGGAGGCGACAAGAACATCGACTTCATCAACCAGTCAGGTGATGTCAAACTCGATCTTAGCCTCGAATACCGCACATTCATGTTCTGGAAGGTGAATGGTGCCGTATTTGTCGATGCAGGAAACATTTGGACCCTACGCAGCTACAAGGAACAACCCGGAGGTGCTTTCCGGTTCGACAGTTTCCTCCAACAAATAGCCGTAGCCTATGGCATCGGCCTGCGATTCAATTTCGACTATTTTATCCTCCGCTTTGATGGAGGCATGAAAGCCATCAACCCGGCTTATCCGACAAACAGCACCGAACATTATCCCATCATCAGACCTGACTTTGACCGAGACTTCACTTTCCACTTTGCCGTGGGCTACCCATTCTGATCAACCAACGGTCTTTCTCCCAAGAAAGCATCCATGAATCAAATGGGATTCTTTATTTTCCAGTTATTGTCCGATTCGCGCACAAGGGACAACTCAAACGTGTCGCAAGGTACCCGTACATATTGCTGAGTCAGATAATTGATCCGGATAAAATCACGCACCTCCACATAGACACAAGCAATATCCTTGTCCGCATTGATGTCACACCCCAAAACATTCACTAACGGATTCACCCCCTCGGCCATATCAGAATCGGTATCCTTCAAGAATTTGTTGCCTTCCCTGAAATCAAAAATGGGGTAAAGCTCTTGCACACAATACATTTTAGCTTCCTTGATATTCATTCTGAAATATTCCTCCGAAAATTCTTGTGCGACTGCACACGCTCTTTCCCTTTCTGAAATATTGCAAGAGGAAAAACCCAATAAAGACATACACAATACCGTACGAAACAATTTCTTCATTTGCATAAATTCCCAACCTAATTTCTATTACATTATAAAAAAAGCAGTGACACCTTGCACAAATGCCAAGGAGTCTGCCACCGATGAGTATTTTATATATGATATAACGAAAGAATCATGTTTTTGTTCACGAAAAAAACGTTTTTTTTCCTCCATCACCACTTTTTTGCTATTTTTGCGGAAAAATAGTATCAATATACCCAAACTACTCACCAAAGGACAAAAGAACATATGACCAAACTGAAATTCATCTGTATAGCCAGTGGCAGCAGCGGTAACTGCTTCTATCTGGGCACATCATCCTACGGCCTGCTCATCGATGCCGGCATAGGAGCACGCACAATATGCAAAGTGCTGCGCGAAAGGGGAATAGCTATAGAAACCATCATGGGCATCTTCGTCACCCATGACCATGGAGACCACATCAGAGCACTGGGCAAACTCAGCAACGGAAGATACAACATACCGGTATATACGACAAAAGAAATACACACAGGAATCTCACATAACTATTGCCAGACAGGCGAAATTCCACGAACCAACAAACGATATATCCACAAAGAGGAGACATTGACAATGAAAGCTTTCGAAATAACCCCTTTCGAAATACCACATGACGGATCAGACAATGTAGGATACAGCATACAATATGGCATACATAATTTCTGTTTCATCACAGACATCGGGCACATCACCCACACGGTAAGAAAGTATATAACTAAAGCACAACATCTGATATTGGAAGCCAACTACGACGAAAATATGCTGGAAAACGGACCTTATCCGGAAAAATTGAAAGAACGTATCAGAGGACCGAAAGGACACCTCAGCAACCGGGATACAGCTGAGTATCTGGCAAACGAATACCCAACCCTGTTGAAGAATCTATGGCTCTGTCACCTTAGCCAAAAGAATAACACACATACCCTTGCATACATGACTGTCAAAACTGCACTCGAACGGATAGGGAAAAGGGTGGGAGAAGACCTCAATCTATACGCCTTGCCACGCACCAGCCCGTCCGCAACATTTGAATTTGATTAGCCATAACTGAAAAAAAAGCACGTCGGCAAGCAGGAATTTGCCCGTTTTTGAGAAAGAATTCCGGGAAATGTTTGGTGGTTACAAATAAAAGCAGTACCTTTGCACCGCATTTGAGAAACAGATTTGCGTCCTTAGCTCAGCTGGTAGAGCAATTGACTCTTAATCAATGGGTCCAGGGT
>CAZTPB010000102.1:0-7459 GCA_964614555.1 uncultured Bacteroides sp. | reverse complement strand
CAATCAAAAATAGAGACTAAAACTGAAGCAATTTATTTTTTCAATGTCACTAAAATCTTTGCTGGAGACACTTGGTGGGCTCCCATTTTCATGCAGCAGGCTGCATTGCCAGTCGCAGCAGGCTGGGATTGCGGTTGCAGCGGGCTGCGATTGCCCACGCAGCCTGCTGCATTTTTTTTTCAGAATATCTCATTAGCGAATCATGCCATCTCCCTGTTTTCATTATTGAGGCAGAATCTCCCGTTCATTTTCTTTATTTTTGTGAATTTGAGGGCCTATGCGAATTTTTTGTGTTAAATAGTTGCGTATTTTGTTTTTTTTTACTTTTTTTGCAATCTCGTATGCAAATTGCAAACGATTGTCCCGCCGGAGAGGCAGCCGAGAGTGAAAGGGGAGGGGTGAAGAAGCGGATGCTGCCGGCCTGAATTAACTGGTGTGAATACTAATATAACAATCTATAGATTAAAAAAACTTATGAAAAAACTCATTTTAAGTGCTTCTCTCATAGCTTTGGGAATGATGACAGCCTGTCAGAAGGACGAGCTGGTGCCCGAAGGAAGCAAGCCGGAATGGCTTGGTGAGAGTATCTATGAGGAACTTCGCAACGGAACCCACCTGACAGGTACGTTCAACAACTATCTGAGGCTGGTCGATGACCTGGGGTATGCCGAAGTCCTCTCGAGAACGGGTAGTAAAACGATTTTCCCTGCAAATGATGAGGCTTTCGAACGTTTCTTCTCGAAAAATTCGTTCGGTGTATCATCGTATGAAGAGTTGACCGATGGGATGAAGAAGCAGCTGCTCTATTCATCGATGCTCGACAATGCCATGCTGGCAGGGATGTTGTCGAATGTGAAGCGTGATGACAACAACGTGAACCGTGGTGTGGCCGTCAAGCATGAGACCAACATCAGTGTGACCGACTCGGTGACCTACCTGAGGGCAAACGACCCCATGCCCGCGAACAACCCCTATTGGACATACTACCGCACGGAGGGCGTCCATGTGGTGTATGATGCCACAAAGCCCATGATGGTGCACTTCACCCGCGAACAGATGTTGAACAACAACATCACCACGACGGGCGAGGATTGCGACTTCGCCATCCTGCGCGGCGAGCCGGTGGGCACCAGCATCAGCAATTCGGATACGGCCTATATCTTCCAGACCCGTATCGTCAATCAGGACGTCACCTGCACCAACGGTTATGTGCATCAGGTGAACGACGTGCTGCTCCCTCCCGGAAACGTGGCACAGGTGTTGCGTAAAGAGAAGAATACCACACTCTTCTCACGCATCATCGACTATTATTGCGCTCCCTATTACGATGCGACTACCACGCAGAACTATAACGCATGGGCTTTGCAGAACGGCAAGGAGACGATCGACTCCATCTTCCAGGTGCGCTACTTCACCGGCGGAAAGTCGCAGGGCGGACAACCCAACCTGACAGACCCCACGGGTACACTGGTGCAGACCATCAACCGGTTGGAGTGGGATTTGGGGTGGAACCAGTATTATCCATCGTCTTCCTCTGCCAACGCTTTGGCCGACATGGGAGCCATTCTGGTGCCTACCGATGATGCTATCCGTGAATACTTCCTGCCCGGTGGCGGTGGTGCCTACTTCATCGACCTCTACAGTTCGCATCCCAACACTGTGGAGAATCTGGAACAGAACCTTGATTCCCTCTTCAACAACGGTAACGGAATCCTGACATCGTTTGTCAACAACCTGATACAAAGCTCGTTTGTAGCCTCTGTGCCGAGCAAGTTCGGAACGCTCACCAACGAAGGTTCGGGCGACTTCATGGGCTTGACGAAGGCTGACATCCAGGTGACTGACGGGAAGTATGACGTGGTTGTGGCCAACAACGGTGTCATCTACAAGATGAAGCAGATGATTGCCCCCGATGAATACCAGTCGGTGCTCGGTCCGGCCATCACTTATCCCGACATGTCGGTGATGGGCTACTTCACCAAAGACAAGACTTCGGGCAGCAACAAATCCATCTTCGGGGCCGATATGTACTACTATCTGATGGCCATGAAGGCCAACTACCTCTACTTCATCCCCTCAGACGAGGGATTGAAGGGGTGCTACATCGACCCCATCTCGTTGGGCTCCAACAACCCGCGCGCGCTGGAGTTCTACTCGCACATCGAGCAGGTTTCCGGCACGGAAAGTACCAAGATGGTCTATGGTGTGAAGATACACAAGTATGATGTCGAGACCGGTGAAATCTCTCCGGAAGTAAGTTCTACGGTGACCAACATCGTCACTAACAACACCTCGGCATACGCTTCGCAGGTATATGACATGCTGAACTACAACACGGTGGTGCTCGATGCCGGTGAGGAGATTGTGAACAACTATTACCTGACCAAACACGGCGGTGCCATCCGCCTTTCCAACTTGGGTGAAGTGGGAAGCACAGTGTCCGGCGGTGCACAGATTGACAACAATGCTACTCCGGCTGTCATCGAAGAGCGCTGGAAGGAGAAGAACGGATGGGCGTTCCGTCTGAACAACGTCATCCAGCCGGCCATCATCAGTGTCAACAAACTGTTGAACGAGAACCCCGACAGCTGCTTCAGCGAATTCCTCGACCTTTGTGCCATCTTTGATGATACCGATTTGCTCGCGTGGGCAGGTATCAGCAACACGGCTCCCGGTGGTGTGGGAACTTCTCCGCAAGATCGATACAAGGTCTTCACCGGTAAGGGAGGATATGCCCTCGACATGAACATCAACTTCTTCAACGGGTACAACTACACCTTCTATGCTCCCGACAATCAGGCAATGGACGTGGCACGCAGCAAGGGACTGCCCACCTACGAAGAGCTGTATGCCATCTACGACAAGTATGCCCTGGCAGAAGAGGGAGATTATCCTGATGCCGAAGTGACGGCGAACAAAGCCAAACTGTTGAATATGCTCGTCACCCTGCGTGCCTTTGTGCGCTACCATTTCCAGAACAATTCCGTGTTTGCTGACAACTATGTGGAAAACACCACTTACCAGTCGCTCTATTCATCCGAACTGGGTATTCCGGTGAATATCAACATCGAGAGTACCGACGGTGTGCTGACAGTAAGAGACGAGGCCGGACAAACGATTGAAATCGATGCTGCCGACAAAAAACGTCAGGTGAACAAGATGACCCGCGACTACGAGTTTGACGCCATCAAGCAGGCAGCCACTGCCATTGCAGTGTCTTCGTTTGCCGTGGTGCATCAGATCAGCACTCCGCTCTGCTTCTATCCCGACACTGACGGCCGCTACGACAAACTCTGGCGTACAGAGGATGCAGTGCAGGCTGCAGCACGGAACTATCAGCAACTTGTAAAATCAGCTAACAACATCAAATAATGAATACTATGTCAAAATCAAGAGTCCTACTGATGCTTTTGTTCTGTGTGCTCGCCCAGGTGGCTCTGGCACAGAGTAGAGTCATATCAGGTACGGTAGAAGACCCGATGGGTCCCGTTGCATTTGCCAATGTCACGGAGCAGGATGCTGCCAAGCGTATCGTGAACGCCACGCAGACCGACATGATGGGTAACTTCTCCATGGAGATAAAGAACCCGAAGAACAAACTTGTGATTTCATACGTGGGCTGTAAGACGAAAACATTGACTATCGGCAGCCAGACCGTCTTCCAGATTATGCTGGAGGAGATGTCAAACGCACTGTCTGAAGTGGTGGTGAAAGGCAGCCGTACCACTTCGGGCGGACTCAATATCTCTGCCCGCGAAATGACCGTAGCCCGGCAAACCTTCGACTTCACCGAGGTGGAGGGTATGTCGTTCACCTCTGCCGACGAGGCTTTGCAAGGTGAGATTGCCGGACTCGACATCGTGATGAACTCCGGTAACCTCGGTTCCGGAACAACCATGCGTCTGCGCGGTGTGACTACCATCAACGGTAATGCCGAACCGCTCATCGTGGTCGATGACAAGATCTTCGACAACCCCGACGAAACCTTCGACTTTGCCAATGCCAACGAAGAGGAGTATGCCTCATTGCTCTCGGTGAATGTGGAGGATATTGCCAAGATAGACGTGCTCAAGGATGCTGCCTCTACAGCTGTGTGGGGTTCGAAGGGCGCCAACGGTGTCATCATGATCACCACCAAGCGCGGTAGCCGCAGCAAACCCCGTGTGAACTTCTCCTACAAGTTTACCGGCACCTGGCAGCCCAAGGGATACGACCTGCTCAACGGTGACGACTACACCATGATGCTGAAGGAGGAGTTGTATAACCCCAACCAGTCGAGCACGGCCACTTCCACCATCCGCGAAATCAACTACGACAAGTCGTGGGCCGAATATGAAAACTGGAACAACAACACCGACTGGGTGGATGCTGTGACACAGTTCGGACAGATGCACTCCTGGAACCTCAACATCACCGGTGGTGGTGAGAAGGCACAGTTCCGTATCTCAGGAGGTTACGACCATCAGACCGGTTCTATCATCCAGCAGGAGCTGAACCGCTTGTCAACCCGCCTTGTGTTGGACTACAACGTGTCTGACCGCATCCGTTTCTCTACCAACTTTGCTTTGACCTATACGGACAATCTGCAGAACTATACCGGTCTGCTCGGCATTGCACAGAAGATTGCCCCCAACATGAGTATCTACCGTCAGGATGCCAATGGCAACAACCTCGACGAGTTCTACATCATGAATCCTACAGGCGACCCTGAGACAAACTTGAACGGCAGGAATCCCTATACAGGAAACTACTCCTCTTACAGAATGGCTTCTGTGCGCGACTTGGGTAACCCCATCGCCTACTCGGAGCTTTCGTGGAAGAAAGACCAGACCTACCGTATCGTGCCCGACTTCCAGCTCAAGTACGAATTGTTGGGTGTGGAGCATGGCCAGCATCGTCTGACCTTCAACGGACGTGTCGATTTCGACATCTATGCCCGCTCGGTGCCCGCTTATGCAGCAGCCGGTCTTTCATCAGACAACTATGGAGCGAACTCCACCTACAACACCAGCGAGAAGAGTGAGAGCAACCGTTTGCGTATCGGTGCCCGTGCCGAGCTGGTCTATACTCCCTACTTCAAGAACGAAGACATCTCGATGACGATGCTTGCCCGTTATGAGATGAGCACACAGAAGAGTACTTCGCAGTATGTGCGCCAGTGGTTCTTGCCCGATGGCATCACTTCGCCCACCTCTCCCGGTACCTCTTACGGTCCGGATCCGGATGACAAGACAGTCAACGGTTTGAGCAGCGGCAACAGCCGGGCCAACTCACAGTATTGGCTCTACAATGCCCACGCTTCTTACAAGGGAATCTACAACTTGGGCTTCTCGCTCCGCGCCGACGGTGACTCCAAGTTCGGTCCCAAGCAGAAGTGGGCCTACTTCCCCGGTGTGTCTGTACGTTACAACATCTCTGACGAGAAGTTCTTCGAACCTCTGCGCGGCATCGTATCCCTCTTGGGCTTGCGTGCATCGTGGGGTGTCGTAGGTAAGGCACCGGATGCCGACTACCTCTTCTACAACTCCTACAACACAAGCAACGGTGTTTACAACGGCAATGCAGCCGGAAGTATGGACGGCCTGAAACTGGACGACCTCCGTTGGGAGAAGACCACCTCTTACAACCTCGGTTTCAACCTCACCTTCCTGAATGACATCATCAACGTGGATTTCGACTACTATCACAAGGACACGAAAGACCTGTTGCAGAAAGATGTGGCCATCCCCTCCACTACCGGATATGCCACACTCGTCTATCAGAATGTGGGTAGCATGACCAACGACGGATGGGAAATGAATGTCAATGCAAAGAATTTCCTCAAGATAGGCAAGCTGACGATAAGTGCCGGCTTCAATGTGGCCCAGAACTACAACGAAATCACCGAGATGGACGAGCGTGTGCTCAATGCCATCAACTCCGACTGGGATGCCTATAATCGTGGCGGATACCAGAACCGCGTGCAGGTAGGCAATCCGCTCGGGTCTATCTACGGATTCAAGTATAAGGGAGTCTATCAGTACACCTACGAATACCTGACCAACCTGCGTACTGAGCAAGGCTGGACCAACGATGAGTTTGAAGCCCAGCTGAATGCCATGGTGGCCGAGGGAAAGACCTTCCCCGTGATGATAGGCGCCGACGGCAAGGTGGTGATGGAGTCCAACGGAATGCCCAAACGCATGGTTTATCACTACAATGAGCGCAATGCCACTTACGAGTTCCAAGGTGGTGACGCCATCTACGAGGACATCAACCACGACGGACAGATCAACAGCCTGGACATCGTCTATTTGGGCAACTGTATGCCGAAAGTGCAGGGAGGTTTCAACCTTTCGTTCAACTACGGACGCTGGAACCTGAAGGCACGTTTCATGTACCGCTACGGCAACAAGGTCATCAATCAGGCCCGTTGCAACCTGGAGTCGATGTCTTCGGCAAACAACCAGTGCTCTTCTGTCAACTGGCGTTGGCGTAAGGATGGTGATGTGACCATGATGCCCCGTGCAATCTATGTGTACGACAAGAACACCTCAGCCTTCAACTATCAGGGTTCAGACCGTTATGTGGAGGATGGCTCGTTCTTGCGTTTCCAGAACCTGCAGATTGGTTACAATTTCGACAAGAAGAACCTGAAGAAGTTGGGCCTCAACTCTTTGCAGGCTTATGTGACGGTGAACAACCTCTTCTGCTGGACAAAGTATTCCGGTGTTGACCCTGAAATCTCTACAGGCGGATGGGGACTTGCTACAGACAACTCGCAGACTCCCCGTGCCAAGTCGTTCACCGCTAACATCAACATTGGATTCTAAATTATTAAGGAGGAAAATATGAAAAAAATAGCATCAATTATATTGTGTGGCCTGACCATGGCGTCTTGTGTGGATACCGTGCTCCTTCCCGATGACAAGACCGTAGAGGAAGACTTCTGGAAAACAAAAAGCCATGTTGCCCTGATGGTCAATGGAGCCTATAAGGCCATGTGTGAGACGGATGTACAGGAGCGTCTGATTGTGTGGACTTCGCGTTCGGATGAGATGAATGTCAATGCGACCCTGAACAACAGTGCACTCAACCAGATTCATTCGGCCAACATCCAGACAACGAATGCATACAACAAATGGGCATCCATCTATGCTGTCATCAACGACTGTAACCTGGTCCTCAAACATTCGGCTGATGTGATGAGCATCGACCCTAACTATCTGGAGGGTGACCACCGCAACAACATCGGACAGATGAAGGCATTGCGTGCCCTCTGTTATTTCTATCTCGTGCGTACGTTCCGCGATGTGCCCTTGATTCTGGAACCTTACAAGCTGAGTTCGCAGGAGATGAATGTGCCGCAGGTAGCCCCCAGTGTGGTGATCGACCAGATTATAGCCGACCTGGAAGAGGTGAAGGGTTATACCCTCTCTTCACAGAGCATCACAGGCTCTGACCGTTGCGCCTATTTCAC
>CAZTPB010000101.1:0-7472 GCA_964614555.1 uncultured Bacteroides sp. | reverse complement strand
GGCGTATACACGCTTTCCAGGCGTGCCTCTTCAACCACTCGAGCATCTCTCCAATATTCTTTTTTCCGCTTCATTTTTCACTTTCCCACATAGTTTTCACACGGTACTTCGCGAAATTTGCTACAAATGTATTCTTTTTATTTGGCTTACCCATCTTTCTTTTCACTTTAATTTCACCAAAAGGCCAAAATTAATATATTTTAATGGAATTTGCCCCTTTTCACCCCTTTCCGAATACTTTTTGAGCATTCTTAAAGGTCACTTCTGCCACTTTCTCTACCGGCACTCCATAAAGCTCTGCCATCCGTTCAAGAGTGAATCGGATATAAGCACTTTCATTCCGTTTTCCACGGTAAGGGACTGGAGCCAGATAAGGGGCATCCGTCTCCACCACCAGACGCTCCACCGGCAAATGGGGAAGCACCTCCGACAAATCCGACCGGCGGAAGGTGAGCACTCCATTGATGCCAATCATGAAATTCTCATATGCCAACAGCCTGCCGGCCTCTTCTACCGTCCCTGTAAAGCTATGGAAAATTCCCCGCAAGGATTCATGCCCGACCCCTTCCAACACGGACAACAATTCGTCTATTGCCGAACGGCAATGTATCACCAACGGCAAATCAAACTCCAATGCCCACTTGATCTGCTCACGCAATGCCTCTTCCTGCTCACACCGATAGGAGCGGTCCCAATAGAGGTCGAGTCCGACTTCACCTATTGCCACAAAGGGGTGCGAGTCATTGTCCAACCAACGTCTGATAGCCGCCAATTCGGCCCGATAGCCACCACCTACGGATGTAGGATGCAGGCCTATCATGGGGAGACAGTACCCCGCATAGGTGCGGCAGACACGCAACATCGGCTCCACCGTAGTACTGTCGATATTGGGCATATAAATCTGCGCCACACCGGCTTCTTTAGCACGGGCTATCACAGCCGGAAGGTCGGCATTGAACTCCTCCGTGAAAAGATGCGAATGGGTATCTATTATCTGCATATCCGTATGGTTTTCTCCTTAATTATTATGTATAATCAGGCTTTTCGCCCCATCAGCGAAGCTGAAAACTGTGCCAGTATCTCCTTGCGCGATGCTTCCACCTGCACGTCGGCCAGACATTCGCCGGCCTTTCGGAAACAGGATTCTATCTTCTCATGACACAAAGCCCTGATGCCTATAGAATCATAGAGTGCCGTGACCGCCGCTATCTTCTCCTGCGGGTCATACTCCGTTGCCTCAATCCAACGCATCAATTCTACACGTTGGCTTTCATCGGCACGCTGCAAGGCATTGATGAGCATATAGGTCTTCTTGTTGCAAAGGATGTCTCCGCCTATTTTCTTACCGAACACGGCCGGGTCGCCATAAACATCCAAATAATCGTCCTGCAACTGGAAAGCAAGCCCCAGCTGGATGCCGTAATCATAAAGTCGGACAGCGTCTTCTTCCGGTGCTCCGGCCAACATGGCTCCTATCTTGAGGCTGGCAGCCAAAAGCACTGAGGTCTTCAGGCGGATCATCTCCAGATATTCCTCCTCTGTGACATCGGTGCGGCTTTCGAACTCCATATCGTATTGCTGTCCTTCACCAATCTCCAATGCCGTCTCCGTGAAAAGGGCAACCACCTCTTTCAGGCAGTCCTCGTGGCATTGTGCAATCAGTTTGTAAGCCAGCACCAGCATGGTGTCGCCGGAAAGGATGGCCGTGTTGTCGTCCCACTTCTTGTGCACAGTGAGGTGTCCCCGACGCATGTCGGCCTTGTCCATCAGATCGTCGTGCAACAGCGTATAGTTGTGATAAGTCTCTATGGCCACCGCAGACGGGAGAGCCTCTTCCAACTCTTCCTTATATATATTATAGGCCATCAGCACCAATAAGGGACGTATGCGCTTGCCGCCCAACGAAAGGACATACTCTACGGGGGCATACAATCCGACCGGCGGGCGCGAATAGTCGAGGCCGGCTATATAGGCATTGATCTTTTCCAAAAGTTGCGATGGAGCAAACATATCAGTTTTTTGAGGATTTGAAAAGAGGTTGCCTGAATCCAAGCAACCTCTTCGTTCGTATATGAGTTAACTTAAAATTATTGCAGACGGAACTGTACGGGCAATGTGAACTTCACACGTACGGGTTTTCCACGCTGTTCACCAGGAGTCCACTTCGGCATGGATTTCACCACACGGAGGGCTTCCTTGTCGAGGTAGGGGTCAACGCTCTTCATCACGACAGGGTCAACGATAGAACCGTCGCTGTTCACCACGAACTGTACGATAACACGTCCCTGCACACCATTTTCCTGTGAGATAGAAGGATACTTGATGTTCTTCTGGAGGAACTTCATCAGTTCGGCCTGACCACCGGGGAATTCAGGCATCTTTTCTACCACCATAAAGATTTCCTCTTCCTTCTGCTGGGGCTCTTCCACTACCACGTGTTCGAAGTCTTTAATCTCAATCTGCGGACCGGTATCTTCAGTTGATGCGATGATAGTCTCTTCAATCTGAGCGTCATCTTCCACAATCTGGATGACCTCAGCAATAGGTTTGGCCTCGGCTGGAGCCGGAGCCACGGGTTTCTCCTGCAACGTGATGGGGATGATTTCTTCCTCAAAAGTAATCGGAGCCACCGTAATGATTTCACCAGTCTCTACTTTATCGCGCTGCGTCCACTCGAAAGCGACGAACATGAGCGCAAGAATAAAAATGTAACCGACCAACAGCCATGTGGTCTTTTTGCCTTCCAAATCGGCAACAGGAGCTTTTTTAACTTCCATAATCTGTTCTTATTTTTTTATTTTCTATTTCCTCAGTTTTTCTATGTCTGGGCAAATGTAGCACATATTTTTCACATACAGTCACACTTGCCCTGTTTTTTTTTCACACAAAGGTTTTTTTTTATTTTTTTAATTTTTCCGAAAGCTTTCACCATCATTTCGGGAGACTTTTTTCCGCATACAACGGTGGTGGGATTCTGAAGAATTATTCAAAGAACATGAAAGAGAGTCCTTCTTTCCGGGCCTCCATGTCCGAATGGCAGAAATCCGCCAGACATTCACCTGCTTTTTTTTCTGCCCTGCCTGAAAGTTTTTTTTCTCAGGCAGGGCAGAAAAAAAGCAATAAAAAAAGGAAAAACAAGTTCTATATTTTGTATTGTATAAGCTTTGCATTATCTTTGCCAAGAAAAATACCAAAAAGAGCAAAGAGAAAAAAAGAAGGCAGCCATAATGAACGAACAGATGAAAAGATATTGGATCATCACACTCCTGACAGCCTTTGTCGGGGCAGGATGGGCACAAGACGGGACGACAACATTCAACTTCCTGAAGCTCCCCCACTCTGCTCTCGCCACTGCCCTGGGAGGGGAAAACATCACAACCATAGCGGACGATCTGCCTCTGGCCATGCACAATCCGGCTCTACTGGCCAATGTATCCGACAAGGCACTGAGCCTCAGCTATACCTCATATATAGAAGGCAGCAAAGTGGGAAGCGCCGCCTTTTCGCGCCAATTCGGCACACGTTCGGCATGGGCGGTAGGCGTGCAATACATGGATTATGGGGAAATGACGGAAACAGATGTCACCAACAACGAACTGGGAGAAATATCGGCCAAAGACATAGCACTGACAGGCATCTATAACTACAACCTGAGCGACCGGTGGAGTGGCGGTGTGTCGGCCAAACTCATCCATGGCAACTATGCTGACTATTCATCGTACGCTGTCGGTATAGATTTGGGCATCAATTACTTCGACTTCGATTCCGACTTTTCCGCCTCGCTCGCCATCATCAATTTGGGTGGACAGATAAAGACGTTCGACGAACGCTACGAAAAGCTGCCGACCAACCTGCAGGTGGGCATTTCCAAACGGCTGGCACATGCACCCATCCGGATTTCCGCCACATTGACCGACCTGACACATTGGGAATCATCCTACTACAATCCCGACGGGAAGGACATCAGCTTCGGCGACCTGCTGCTCAACCATGCCGTATTCGGAGTGGAGGTGACTCCCAGCCAACGCTTCTACATCGCAGCAGGATACAATTGCAAACGAGCCAACGAGCTGAAAGCCAACGGCGGAAGCAAATGGACAGGTGCTTCTATCGGTGCAGGACTGACACTGAAACGCATCAAATTGGCCGTCGCCTATGCCAACTACCACACGGCTGCTTCGTCGTTGGTGATAAACTTCAGCATGCAATTATAATTGTGATTTGTGAACATATAATATAATAAGGTATATATGAAGAAAATTACGATTGCCATCGACGGATTCTCGTCTTGCGGCAAAAGTACCATGGCCAAGGATTTGGCCCGCGAAATAGGCTACATCTACATCGATAGCGGAGCCATGTACAGGGCTGTGACCCTCTACTGCATCGAGCACAATCTGTTCAACGGCAAGGAAATAGACATTGAAGGTCTGAAAAGAGACATTGATGGCATCCGCATCTCCTTCCTGCCCGACACTGCCACCGGACGTCCACGCACACAACTCAACGGCATGGATGTGGAAGACCGCATCCGCACAATGGAGGTATCTTCACGGGTAAGCATCATCGCAGCCATTGACTTCGTGCGCACCTTCCTCGTAGCACAACAGCAGGAAATGGGACGTGCAAAGGGCATCGTCATGGACGGACGAGACATCGGGACAACCGTCTTCCCCGATGCTGAGCTGAAAATCTTTGTGACGGCTTCTGCCGAAATACGTGCCGAACGGCGATACAAAGAACTGAAAGAGAAGGGAGCAGAAGCCGACTTCGACAACATACTGGCCAATGTGAAGGAGCGCGACCACATCGACCAGACGAGGAGCGTAAGCCCACTCCGTCAGGCCGACGATGCCCTGCTGCTCGACAACAGCCACATGACCATCAGCGAACAGAAAGAATGGCTCATGCAACAATACCAAAAAGCATGTCAGGCATGATCAACATCGAAATAGACAACGGATCGGGATTCTGCTTCGGAGTGACCACAGCCATCCAAAAGGCAGAAGAGGAGTTGCGGAAGGGAACCCCGCTCTATTGTCTGGGAGACATCGTACACAATGGGCGTGAATGCGAACGTCTGAAGACTATGGGCCTCATCACCATCAACCACGAAGAGTTCAAACAACTACGCGGTGTGAAGGTGCTGCTAAGGGCACATGGCGAACCTCCCGAGACTTACCTCATTGCCCGACAGAACAACATCGACATCATCGATGCTACCTGTCCGGTTGTACTCCGGCTGCAAAAGCGCATCAAACAGGAGTTCGACCTGAAGGAGAAAAATAGGAAACAGATTGTCATCTATGGCAAAAACGGACATGCCGAAGTACTGGGACTTGTAGGACAGACCAACGGTGAAGCTATCGTCATAGAGAGTCTGGCAGAAGCCCAAAGACTCGATTTCAATCGTGACATCCGCCTCTATTCGCAAACGACCAAGTCACTCGACGAATTCTGGCAGATTGTTGACTACATCAAAAGCCACATCACCCCATCGGCAACCTTTGCCTACTACGACACCATCTGCCGGCAAGTGGCCAACCGTATGCCCAACATACGGGCTTTTGCCACATCGCACGATTTGGTATTTTTCGTCTGCGGCAAGAAAAGCTCCAACGGGAAAATCCTTTTCAACGAATGCCGGAAGGTCAACCCCAACTCCCACCTCATTGACGACCCGGAAGAAATCATGCCCGAGCTTTTGCAAAACATCAGATCCATAGGTATTTGCGGAGCCACTTCCACCCCGAAATGGCTGATGGAGAAATGCAAGACCACTATCACCGGCCTGCTGGACAAGCACGGACGGATATAAGGATTGGGCGTTCTGCCAACAGGCACTCTCTTTTTTCACTTTTTTCACCACCCAAAAAGAGGTTTCATCCGTTTTTAATTTGTACCTTTGCACAAATTATAATTCAAACCATCAAAACAGGTAACAAGATTATGGGAATGATCAAATGTGTAGGAATACTTACCTCAGGCGGTGATGCCCCCGGCATGAATGCCGCTATCCGAGCCATCACCCGTTCAGCCATCTACAACGGACTGAAGGTGAAAGGCATCTATCGTGGATACAAGGGACTGGTCACCGGTGAAATCCAAGAGTTCAAGACACAGAATGTGAGCAACATCATCCAACAGGGAGGTACCATACTGAAGACCGCCCGCTGCAAGGAGTTCACCACCCCTGAAGGACGTGCATTGGCTTTTGAAAATATGAAGAAGGAGGAGATTGACGCCCTTATCGTCATTGGCGGCGACGGATCGCTCACCGGTGCACGCATCTTTGCACAGGAGTATGACATTCCTTGCATCGGCCTCCCTGGCACCATTGACAACGATCTTTATGGCACCGACACCACCATCGGCTACGATACAGCTCTCAACACCATCCTTGATGCTGTGGATAAGATTCGCGACACGGCCACTTCACACGAACGCCTCTTCTTTGTGGAGGTAATGGGGCGCGACGCCGGTTTCCTTGCTCTCAATGGTGCCATCGCTGCCGGAGCCGAGGCCGCCATCATCCCTGAGTTCAGCACCGAGGTTGACCAACTGGCCGAGTTCATCAAGAACGGCTTCCGCAAGTCGAAGAGCAGCAGCATCGTCCTCGTAGCAGAAAGCGAAATCACCGGTGGTGCCATGGCCTTGGCAGAGCGCGTGAAGAATGAATACCCTCAATACGATGTACGCGTCTCTATTTTAGGACACCTGCAACGCGGCGGACGCCCCACGGCTCACGACCGTATCATTGCCAGCCGTATGGGTGCTGCCAGCATCGATGCCCTACTCGAAGGACAACGCAACGTGATGATCGGCATCGACCACGACGAGATTGTCTATGTCCCCTTCACCAAAGCTATCAAAAACGACAAGCCCATCAAGAAGGAGTTAGTCAATGTCCTGAACGAACTCGCCATTTGACAGAGACATATACAACCAGACACATCCCACTCCTGAATACAACAAGTTCCGTTCGTCAACCGTATTTGTCCGGTTTGCGGACGGAACTTGTTGTATTCCATAAAGACTTATCAAAGTCCGATTGGTTGACGCCTCTATCTTCCATTCTGTCTTTCTACGGCTTTATGCCAGCCCTGCTATAGCCACACCGACGGACAGCTATAGACCCGCTGAAAAACAACAGAAGTCCCGTACAGAAACCGTAGTCCTTCCAAAGTGTAGTGCGGCATTACACTTTAGTGCAGTGCGGCATTGCGCTTTTGTATAGTGCGGCACTGCGCTATACATATTAAGTTAAAGTAACATAGAAGAACAGGTATAACCAATCGGACAAACTGCTATCGGCGGACAGTTTCTCCGTCTCATCATCTATCACTGATGTTTCATTTCTACACCTTATTTATATATATATGGGGACGGATTGAGAAATAATCATTATCTTTGTCATGGATAATCAATTATTCCGTATCTAACTGATACACAAATAGCGAATGCTACGGTAG
>CAZTPB010000100.1:0-7480 GCA_964614555.1 uncultured Bacteroides sp. | reverse complement strand
TAAAATAATTCATTTGCGTCAAATAAGCAGTGTCTGTTATCCCTTAACGAAGAATAAATTGAAGAAATTGATTGAATATTGGAAATAAATGAAAAATAAACACTACATTTGTGCCATCGATACCATGCATACATTTTTGAGATGAAACTGAGAAACATTGCAACCATTTTTTGTACTTGTATCATCTTCGGAGCGTGCCAACCTCAACCCTTGGATGAGATAAGAACATCTTTGGATTATTGTCACGGTCAAGTAGAGCGTACTTTATTAGAGTTGAAAGACCGCGAATCGGGCATTGACTACACCATGATGCCACGCAACATAGCCGACACCGCCAGTGTGTGGCACCTTCGAAAGGCGACGAAGGAGGAGTGGTGCGCAGGCTTTTGGCCGGGGGTGCTGTGGTACGACTATGAACATACCGGTGACCCGAGGATTCGCGAAGAGGCGGAGCGATTTACCGCTTCACTGGAGTTCCTCTCCCGTACCCCGGCATACGACCACGACCTTGGTTTCCTCATTTTCTGCAGTTATGGGAATGGTTATCGTCTGACAAACAATCCCGCATACAAGCAAGTGATATTGGATTCGGCCGATACGCTGGCCACGCTGTTCAACCCTGCGGTGGGTGCCCTGCTCTCATGGCCGCGCCATGTGAAGGACTATGGCGGACACAATGTCATCATGGACAACATGATGAACCTGGAGATGCTCTTCTGGGCAGCCAAGAACGGTGGCGGACAACACCTGTACGACATGGCCGTCGCTCATGCCGACAAGACGATGAAGCACCATTTCCGCCCCGACTTCACGTCGTATCACGTGGTGGTGTATGATACGCTGACGGGCGGACGCATCAATGCCCTCACCCACCAAGGGTATGCCGACGAAAGCCTGTGGGCACGCGGACAGGCATGGGCCATCTATGGCTATACGGTTGTCTATCGCGAAACAAAGGATGAGAAATACCTCGATTTCGTCCGACAAGTGACCGATGCTTACTTGGCCCGTCTGCCCGAAGATGCTATTCCTTATTGGGATTTTGATGACCCGCGCATCCCTCAAGCCCCACGCGATGCCTCGGCTGCCTGTGTGGTAGCTTCGGCATTGGCCGAACTTCACGCGTATGTGCCGGCCGAGAAAGGGATATACTATAAGGAAATGGCCTTGAAGATGCTGCAGAGCCTCGGCAGTGAAGCCTATCGTACGGGAGATACAAAACCCTCATTCCTGCTGCACTCAACGGGAAACCTGCCCGCCGGCTCGGAAATAGATGCCGGCATCATTTATGCTGACTATTACTACATCGAAGCATTGCTGAGATGGCAAAAACTTTTGATGAACAACTAAAAACAATGAATATGAACAGGACAACTCTATTGACATGGATGCTGATGCTGGTCGGGTGGACTGCATGGGCACAAACAGAGAATGTGAAGATGCGTTTTGACTTCAAAAACGTGTCGGGGACTGATGTGACGGACAATGTGTCAGGTATCACTGCCCGATTGAATGGCTCAGCCAAAGTGACGACGATGGGCGCTTACAGCGTCCTCGACTTGGGAAATAGTGCGGGGTATCTGAACCTGACAGCTGAGGCGGGAAAGGTGTTTGCCGCGTGTGACAATTATACCATATCCGTCTATTACCGTGTGGACGAACAGGCTTCACTCTCAGGTAATGGCTATTTCCTTTGGGCTTTCTCAACAGCTGAAGCATGCACTTCTACAGGAGGAGTCTATTCAGCCTATCGCTTGAATGCCCAGCGGATAGCTTCCAGCACGGGCGGGTATAGTAATGAGACAGGATATTCCGCCGGTAGTGAATCAGCCAAGGGAGAGTGGATACATGTCGCTTATACACAAGAGGGAAGCACAGGCAAACTCTATATCAATGGAGTGCTGAAGAAAAGTATCACAAACATGCCGCTGAACAGTGCTCTTTATGCTTCGGTCCATCCTACCGTTTGCTGGATAGGACGTGCCCCCTTCTCGGGCGACAATTACCTGGCACAGACGCTCGTTGCGGATTTTTGCCTCTATGACTGCGCCCTGTCAGCTGAGGAAGTGACAGCCTTGGCTTCCGGGGTATCAGCATTGGAGGAGGCCTATCTCTATGGCACAACGGGGGATGTCAGCCGGTTGGAAGCCGCCATTGCCGAGGCGAAACAGTTGGCAGGGAGCGCAGCCTCTTATCTGCCCGATGCTTTGGCAGATTTGGACGGTATGATAACGATGGCAGAGCGTGTGGCCGCAGGAGAGTATAGCCAGACTTATATAGACAAAATATGTGCACAACTGACCGAGGTCGTTGCTCAGGTGAAATCTACGGCCAACGTAGTCCTTCCTACTGTGGGCGATGCAATCGGGGCATACGATACCGACCGCGGGTTTGTCCATCCGGGCGGGTTGCATACGCAAGCGGACTTTGACCGCGTGCGCCGCCAGTTGGCAGAGGGAAACGAAAAGGTGACGGCGGCTTACGAAATACTGAAAAAGGCGGAATATGCTCAGCCGGGTGTGCAAACCTGGCCGGTCGAGACCATTGTGCGCGGCGGCGGAGTGGGGGAGAACTACATCAATGCCGCCCGTGGAGCCACGATGGCCTATCAGAACGCGCTTCGTTGGAAGATTGAGGACAACAAGGCTTGTGCCGATGCGGCTGTACGCATCCTGATGGCATGGGCAAATACGACCAAGGCCATTGGCGGAGACAGCAACTATGCACTGGCAGCCGGTCTTTACGGCTATCAGTTTGCCCAAGCGGCCGAACTGATGCGTGATTATGAGGGGTGGAGCCGCGAGGAGTTCAATACCTTCAAGGGGTGGATGCTCTCTGTGTGGTACCCCAGTGCTATCGGTTTCCTGCGCGGACGTAACGGGACGTGGGAGAATGCCGACAAATGGTGGCAGGCTCCCGGGCACTATTGGTCGAATTGGGGATTGTGCAATGTCATGTGCGTCATCAGCATCGGAATCCTTTGCGATGATGTCTATATCTACAATCAGGGAATGTCTTACTTCAAGTATGACCAGGTGGGCAATTTCCACGACCCGCGTACGGATAATCCCATCAAGAATGACGGATTGACTGAATACCTCGGTAATCTGGTGGTCACCCATGTGGATAGCGAACTTGAAACAGGTGCTTATGGCAAGTTGGGGCAGATGAACGAAAGTGGACGCGATACCGGCCATTCGGCTATGGCACTGGGATTGGCTGTCGATGTGGCTAAAGTGGGATGGCATCAGGGCGATGACCTGTTTGCCTATATGGATCACCGGCTGGCTGCCGGTATTGAGTACGTGGCGGCTCAGACACAGAGCGTGGCAAACCTGCCTTGGACAAACTATGCCTACGGGACAAATGGTTTATATTATACCGACAGCCGTGTGTGGGTGATGACAGAGCCTGCCCTTGGAGCGCAGATGCGTCCTTATTGGGGCACTGTCATTGGTGTTTACGAAGGAGTGAAGGGCGTGAAAATGCCTTTCTCGGAAAACTCCTACAACAGCATGGGGATAGATGCAGGCGGCATGGGTACGACCAGTGGCGGATACGATCACATGGGATATAGTGTGTTGATGAATACGCGTGATGTACAGTTGGCACCGGTTGACCAAATCCCGACGGAACTTTCGCCATGCATGGAGTATAGCGGTACGCTTACTGCCAACATCATTCCCAGTCTTGGCGTAGAACAGAATCTGGGGAACGTCAGTGGCAAGCAGATTGCACATAACGAATTAGGAGGACTGGTAAATACGTTTGCAGTCAACAACCGGACTTGTGTGCCCCGTGGAGAAACAGTGAGACTGATGCCCCAATTGCCCGAAGGGGAGGAGGATACAGGGCTTTGGCAATGGGAAACGGGTGAGCAGACACGTGAAATTACTGTAACAACTGACCGGAGCCATGTTTATCGTGTGACATATACGAATAGCAAAGGTGTTAAAAGCCAACAGTGTTTCTCCATTGCTGTAGAGAATGATGGCAATCCGACGGAGCTTACTCCCAGCGTGACTTACAATGGCCTGACTGTTACAGGAGCAGATACCGTCGATGTGGTTTATGGCGAAAGTGTCACCCTGACAGCTGTCCCGTCTTGTGGATGGGGAACCTATCAGTGGTCAACGGGGCAGACCACGCAGAGCATCACTACCACTCCTGTCGTAGCTCCGCGTACCTATACCTTATATTATACAAACCAAGGCTCTGCCGTCAGTGCCTGCACTTTCCATGTGAATGTGATAGCTGCCTCACCTTATATTGAGCAGGCGGGCGAAACGATACAGGCATCAGAATGTATCGTCGGTGCAGGTGAAGAGGTGACGCTCGGACTGAACCTTTCGCCCTCTGTGCCGGCAAGCAGTGTCACTTGGAGTACGGGCGAACAGGGCAGCAGGATTACTGTCAGCGGGTTAGAAACAAGTGGTGATTATACCGCTTCATTCACAATGGAAGGTGAGACTGTTGAGGTGGTGTTCCGGGTGTTGGTGAAATCAGATACCCCTTCCACAGTTATTTCAGGATATTATCTCATTTGTCATGAAGAGACCGGATACCTGCTTACAGGGAAAGGCATTAACGAAACGGTCTTTTTTGAAGAGGGAGACGTATCTCATCCGGCAAATACCCAGGTTTGGAATATCTCCAATTCCGGCCAGCGGCATGGCATCAAAAATCTGGAAGGGAACTTGTCGCTCTTTATCAATGGGATGTTGGGAGAAATCAATATGTATGTCTTCTACATTGAGCAGGCTGTCGGTTCCGACCGCTTTGCCTTACGTACAGGAAATGCTGCCAGTTCCATCAAATACTGGAATGTGGAAGCCGATGGCAGCATCAATATGGAGCAGACTGCCTTCAACGGTTTCCCCTTCCGGCTCATTCCTATAGAGCCATCTACAGGTATAGAGCCGGTGGTGATTGAGGGTGAAGAAAAAGCTCATCCCTACGTCATCCATGATTTGCAAGGGCGACGTGTAAGTACAGGGCATATGGGAACGGGAGTTTATATTCTTAATGGTAAAAAAGTTGTCCGCAAATGAAAAAGTTCCTGATATTCCTCTCACTCCTCTGTTTGCCACTTGTCGTCAATCACCTTCAGGCGCAGGCTGATTATCAAATGGCCGGTCCTTACGAAGTGATTGCCCGCGACGGGCAATACCGTCACTCCAAGGGTGGGAGCGAACGCGATATGAAAGCGGCATTTGAGTGTGCTCAAAAGGGATATGGAGAAAAGGCATTGGAAATTATCAATGCATACGCCACAACGTTGCAACGGCTCGACGGGCACGATGCACCGCTTTGTGCCATCCAGTGCTATGACCTTGTCAGGGCCATGACACTGATGAAGGCTCATCGCACCGCCACGTGGGACGATATGGTGCACCGTGCCTTGCTTCCCATGATGGATAAGTTTGAGGCGGACAGTCCGTATGCCAACGGCAACTGGGGAGCCATCGTCAACCGCTTGCGCATGGCATGTGGCATTTTCCTTGAAGATACGACCATCTATCGTGCAGCGATTGATTATCATTTGTACGCAAATGACAATGGCTCTTTGCCCAAATATATCAGTGAGACAGGCCAATGCCAGGAAACCGGTCGCGACCAGAATCATGCCCAGCTGGGCCTTGAAGCTCTTGCACACATCTGCGGAATGGCTTGGGAGCAAGGCGATGACCTGTGGGGCGCACTGGACAACCGCCTGATGAAAGGGCTTGAATACACTGCCCGATACAATCTTGGATATGATGTTCCCTTTGAGACATGGACAGACTGCACCGGCCTCTACAACGATTGGACAACTCCCGGCGAAATGGGGCGTGGCCGTTTGTGGGACATCTACGAACTTCCCTACCGGCACTATGTGGAGAGAAAAGGGATGAAGATGCCCTACACGAAGAAAGTGCTCGCCCTACAGGCAAAAGCTGAGAAACGGGGCGAGGGGCGTGAGACGCGTGCACCAGGTGTGAAGGAAGGAGCCAAGCTGCACTCCATAGTCACCTGGCCGGCTCCTGAAGGCGCACCTTTGAAGGACGACTACGACGTGTTCGTCCGTCCGCGTGGAGTGGACGAATGGACTCGCATCGACACCTATATGGCCAAAGTGAATGCACCCGTCGGAGACAACAAACATAAGATTTCTGAAATATCCTACGCTTTCTTCGACTTCACAGGTGATGTCTATGTGCGCGTGGTGTGCAAGAACAAGAAGTTTGGCGAAGCACGTATCCGTCCCGATTATCGCGGAGTGATAGCCAATGTGCAAAACGATTCAACCGTACAGTTCTTGCTCTTTCAGCCGGAGAATGTGAGTGTGGAGTTCGACGGCAGCATCACCGACAACCTGTTGCTCTTCACCTCCAAGCCGCCCGTGACCGTGGAAGAGGCCCGCATGGAGGCCAAGCGTCAAGGGCGCAGTTTTATCCACCTTCCCGCAGGCTATTACGACAGCATCCCTCCTCTCTTTGGGAGAGGGGCCGGGGGAGAGGCACTCATCCCCTCCAACACCACTGTCTATCTGGCCGGAGGCAGCTACTTTACCGGCACCTTTGCCATCGAGGATGCCGAGAATGTAAGCATCCTTGGGCGCGGAGTGGCCCGTCCGCCCGGTGGCTATGAGGGGTGTCATGTGCATCGTAGCCGGGGTGTCTTGATTGATGGTCTTATTCTCAATACTTGTCCCGTGGGCGAGAGCAACGGGGTGACTCTGCACGATGTACGGAGCATCTCCCATCCCGCGTGGGGCGACGGGCTGAATGTCTTCGCTTCCGGCAATGTGCTCTACGATAGAGTGTTCTGCCGCACTTCCGACGATTGCACCACGGCCTACGCCACCCGCAAGGGGTTCAACGGCTCAGTCCATAACGTGCGCATGACCAACTCCACCCTGTGGGCCGATGTGGCTCATCCCATCTTCATCGGCATACATGGCAACTCCGAGGTACAGGACAGCATCGTGGGACTTGTCTATGAAAACATCGACATCCTTTGCCAAAGCGAGCCTCAGGTGGATTACCAAGGATGCATGGCCATCAATTGTGGGGACAACAATTATGTGAAGGATGTCCTCTTCGACAACATCCGCATCGAGCAGATTCATCAGGGGTGTCTTTTCCAGGTAAAGGTCGGCTATAATCAAAAGTATTGTACCGCTCCCGGACGTGGCGTGGAGAATGTCACCTTCCGCCACATCCGCTACTACGGCGCACAGCCCTATATGTCCGTCATCTGCGGCTACAACGAAGAACGCCGTGTAAAGAATGTCACTTTTGAAGGGCTGAAAATCAATGGCCGTACCATTTACGATGAAATGCCGGGCAAGCCCCGTTGGTACAGCACGGCCGATTTCGTGCCCGCATTCATCGGGAATCATGTAGATGGCGTGATGTTCAAGAAATAACGCAGTTAGCTGCATTGAGGATTTTCCTTCTTATCTACGAAGATGCGTAGCGGGCTACGTATCAAGGAG
>CAZTPB010000099.1:0-7541 GCA_964614555.1 uncultured Bacteroides sp. | reverse complement strand
GACGCCTTGAAGAGTGGGACGAGTGACAGGTACAGACTCCCGCGCTTTTTTGTATTAATAACCAAACAAGAACATTTCGGTTTGGGGAGTTTGCCGGTGGGTGTATATGATGAATAAAAAGATTCTCTCGCGAAAAGTCATACTATCCCTTATCGTATTGTTCATCGGGATTGTTTTTGTCCGGGCCGAACAGCATGACTGCATTATTATCCACATGAAAGCAGGTAATAAGGTGTTTGTTCCAATAAAGGAACGTCCGAAGATAACGATTGAAACCCAAATGCTTTCTATCGGAACAGAGCAATATCAGATTTCCAATGTGAGCAAATATACCTTTGGGAAATATGCTCAAGGGTTAGGAAGTGAAACGGTTGCCGACAACGATGTGCTGGCCTCAAAAGACGGGCATGTATATGTGCAGATGAAGAATGAGCGCAGTACCCTTAAAGTTTTTGCTGTCGATGGGAAAGTCCTGGAGGCGGACATACGTGTCCGCGATAGTGTGGCAGACATCAGACGTGGCGTGGCCCCGTTCAATAAGAGAGAGGGTTTGGTGACCGCTGTAGCAAGATATTCGTCCCGCATATCGGTGTCTTGCAGTTTGATAACGCTTTTTGCAACCTGCTCGGCTGTGGTTGTTTTTCCACACCATTTAGGTCCCTCTATTAGCACTGCCCCAAATGCTTCAAGATGTTCGGACAAAACTGTATCTGCAGTCCGTTTTAAATAACTCATATTCAAATATAGATAACATTAGGAATACGGCTGCAAAGATACAAAATAATGTCGGAATAAGTATATTTGTTTTGGTTTTTTGTGGCATTTCATTTTGTTTTTTTGTGGCATTTCGTTTTTGTTTTTTGCGGTATTTCACTTTTGTTTTTTGTGGTTTCCCGTTTTTTTGTTTTGCTAAAAAACTATCATTTTGTCAAACTGTATATTGAAGCTGCGAGAATCGCGTATTTCTGTCCGAAAAGGATTTTGGTTGCAAATACGCGAGTTTTGAGGCGGTTGAATGTGGTAAGTGATTGATATTGTGTACGGTATAGAATATGCAATTTGCAAAATGGGGGAATTCTACGCTTGGGAAATGGCTTGTCGGGGGTGGTAGCTGTCCTCTGAAAATCTTATCCTCCTGTCGAATATGGAAATGCGCCTTGCTTTTTCTCAAATGCGCCTTGCTTTTTCTGAAAAGCAAGTCACATTCATACCAACTGTGAGCCGCATTTGAAAAAATGCAAGGCGCATTTTGGGATTTCCCATACTGAATAGCAGTAAAGGGGCAAGAATACTGGGCATTGGAAGTACGAATGTGGACTGTAGAAACCTGCAATTGTGTTGTTGCGGACACTCATAAAAAAGAGAATTTCCTCCTTTTTTGCCCCAAAACAGCTCTTGTTTTCGCATAATTATGCGAATTCCGTCTTTATATGCAATTTTTGGAAATGACAAAATGTTATCTAGCTACTAGTGACTAGCGACTAGGGACTAGCTACTAGTGGCCCCTCCCTGACCCTCCCCAGAAGGGAGGGAAGGCCATGCGGCACTCCTCTTCTTTAGAACGCAGAGACGCGGAGACGCAGAGTTTTTGAGTTCTGAAGAAAAAGAAAGAGTGCTGAACGGCCATATGGTCACTCAGCACTCATAACTTGTAGCTCGTAGCTAGTCACTAGTAGCTAGTCGCTAGTCACTAGTAACTAATAGCTATTTCAGCCAACGGTCGAGCCAGCTGAAGAAGGTGCGTTGCCAGAGAATGCCGTTTTGGGGACGGAGCACCCAGTGGTTTTCGTCGGGGAAGACGAGGAACTGGGCGGGGAGCCCACGGTAGAGGGCGGCATTGTAGGCCGACATGGCTTGGGAGGTGACGATGCGGTAGTCCTTCTCGCCCTGGATGCAGAGGATGGGGGAGTCCCACTTGTGGACGAACTTGTGGGGCGAATTGTCGAAGGTACGACGGATGTGGGCATCGGTGTGCCAGGGTGCACCGCCAAGGTCCCAGTTGGCAAACCACATTTCTTCGGTCTCGAGGTATTGCTGCTCGAGGTTGAAGATGCCGTCGTGGGCAAGGAAGCACTTGAAACGTTTGTCGTGGTTGCCTGCCAACCAATAGACGCTGTATCCGCCAAAGGAGGCACCCACGCATCCGAGACGGTCCTTATCGACATAGGGGAGATTTTCAACGGCATCGTCGATGGCACTCTTGTAGTCGTCCATGCAACGGCCGGTGTAGTTGGTGCTGATCTCCTCGAGCCACTCCATGCCGAAGCCGGGAAGACCGCGACGGTTGGGGGCTATGATGACATAGTCGTTGGAGGCCATCATCATGAAGTTCCAACGATAGCTCCAGAACTGGCTGACGGGGCTTTGGGGCCCGCCTTCGCAGAAGAGCAGGGTGGGGTACTTCTTGGCGGGGTCGAAGTTGGGGGGAAGCACTATCCAGTAGTGGAGCGGCTTGCCATCGACGGCCTTGGTGTAGCGCTGGAGGACGGTGCCCCAGTCGATGTTGTCGCGGAAGTACTGGTTCTCGCGGGTGAGCTGGACGACGTTCTTGGTGACGGCTCCGTTGTCGGTGCTCCACTCTTCGAAACCTACGGTCGTGGGGTCGGCCTTCGCGCCGGTGGCGGTGAGGGCAGGGTCAACGAGGTACAGCTCCAATGATTCGCGCAACGACTGGCGTCCGCAGAGGAGCTTGTCGCCACAGAGGGCAAGGCTGGTATAGTCATACTGTCCGTCGGTGATTCGGCGCACACGGCCTTCGAGATTGGTGGCATAGACGTGGGTGGTGCCGTGCCAGGTACCGATGAAATAGAGGGTGTGGTTGTCAGGTGCCCAAGTGAAGGCATCGACACCGCTCTCGAACGATTCGGTGATGTAGCTCTTACGGCCTGAGGCCAGTTCGTAGATGCAGAGGCGTGTGCGGTCGCTCTCGTATCCGTCGCGCTCCATGCTCTGCCAAGCGACGTAGCGCCCGTCGGGCGAGAATTGGGGATTCATGTCGTAGCCCACGTTGTAGTCCTCCCGCTGATGGTTGACGGCCTGATGCCGGAGTGAGCGGGAATAATCGACGGCAGGAGCCACGTAGTCGGCAGGCTTGCAGAGGTTGGTGGTAGTGCCCGAAGTGAGGTCGTAGAGGAAGATGTCGGAGTCGGTGCTGACGGCATAGTCGATACCGGTCTTCTTGCGATAGGTGTAGGCCACTTTTTGCGAACAGGGGCTCCATGCCAACTGCTCGATGCCTCCGAAGGGCTTCATGGGGCACTCGAAGGGTTCGTCGCCGAGGATGCGCACGGGGGCTTCGTCGGTGACGGCCTCGCCATCGTACTTATATATATAAGGTTGGGGGATGCTCTCTACCCATTCGTCCCAGTGGCGGTACATGGCCTCGCCCAGTACGCGGCCCGTGGTCTTCTCCAGGTCGGGGTGGAGGTCAGAGGCGCGCTGGCCGTACTTGACGGTGTGGATGACGAGGACTTTATGTCCGTCGGGCGAGAAGGCATAGTCATCGACACCCTTGTCGAGGTGCGAAATCTGCTGGCGTCCTGTACCGTCGGGGTTCATTTTCCAGAGTTGCATCACTCCGTCGGCATCAGGGGCGAGGTAGGCGATATGGCGGCCTCCGTCGATGTATTTGGGAGCCACTTCGCTGGAGGTGGAGGAGGTGAGGAGTGTCTCGCCTGTGCCGTCGGTTGAGAGGGTGTAGATGACATTGTGGCTCTTGTTGTGCTCTACGCTGTAATAGGCCACGTTGTAGGCAATCTGTTTCCCGTCGGGGGAAACGTCGGATGCGCCTATACGTCCCATGGCCCACAGGGCTTCGGGAGTGAGTTGGCGATTGGTAATCTTAAACTCTGTCTGTCGCCCGATAAAGGGGGCAGATTCATCGTTGCCTTTCGTCTGGTCAGTACCACACGAGGCAAGGAGTAGGGCGGTTGCCATAGTGAATGTTGCGGTTGATGTTTTCATGTCTTATCCTTTATAATAATAAAATAGGCGCGGATTACGCGGATTTTATATGTGTTCATCTTCGCACCCTATAATTTATCCGTGTAATTCGCGTAATCCGTGCCTAAAAAAAGTTATCGCTTGTTATTCCGGTTCTGTTGCTGCTGTTGCTGGAGGCGTTGCTGCTCTTCGAGTTGCTTCTGCAGAGCCTCGAGCTTGGCGGCCATCCCGCTCACCTTGCGGGGCTTGTTCTTATTGGCCTCCATGCGGGCTTCGAGCTTGGCAAGGAGCGCCTTGTCATCTGTTGTCTTACGGAGAACAAGCATGATGAGGATGCTGATAAGGCCGGAGATGAAATAGTAGTAGTTCAATCCGGCCGAATAATCGTTCAAGAGAAAAATGAACATGATGGGCATGGCATACATCATTATCTTCATACCGGGCATCTGCTGCTGGCCGGCCATGGTATCCTTCTGCTGGCGCATCATGTACCAGGTGTTGAGGATGTTGGTGACACTGAAGAGGAGGCAGAAGAGGCTCAGGTGGTTACCGATAAACCAGATGTCTGTATCCCAACGGATGATGTCATCGTAAGTGGAGAGGTCCTTTGCCCAAAGGAAACTTTCACCGCGAAGCTCGATGGCGTTCGGCACAAAGTTGAAAAGGGCGATATAGACCGGCATCTGGATGAGCATCGGCAGACAGCCTCCCAAGGGGCTTACGCCGTAGCGGCTATAGAGCGCCATGGTCTCCTGCTGCTTTTTCAAAGCATCTTCCTGATTGGGGTACTTTTTGTTGATTTCATCCACATAGGGGCGGAGCACACGCATCTTGGCCGACGACATGTAGGACTTGTAGGTGGTGGGATAGACGACAATCTTCACGATGATGGTCATCAGGAGGAGCACGATGCCCATGTTGAGTCCCCATCCGCTGAGCCAGTCGAACACGTTGATGGTGAACCAGCGGTTGATCCAACGGATAATGGGCCACCCGAGATAGACAAGGTCTTCGAGTTCGGGGTCTTTGTCACCGTGCACCAGTTCGTTGGTTGCCTGCAGCGTCTTGAAATGGTTAGGTCCGAAGTAAAGCTGGAGGTTGGTGGACTGTACACCTGTGGGGTCGAAAAAGGTCTCCATACGGGCTTCGTATTTCTTCAGATAGCCACTTCCTTCTTGCTGAGGTACAGAGCTTAACACGGTTTTGTTAAAGTCTTGGTCCGCAATGAGCACACAGCTGAAGAACTGGTTTTTGAAGGCTATCCAATCGACGGCGGGAGCTATCTCTTCGGTCTCTTCGCTACTTTGACTCAGATAGTCGGTATCGTCGCCTTTCTCTTTGTAGGTGAGGGTAGAGAACTGTTGTTCGAAACTGAATCCCTTCTCCAACTGGCGTGCACGCTGATACCAGTCGATGCTCAACGTCTGGAAGTTGGCAGGAAAAAAGTTGTCCATACCGTGTGCTTGAATGGTAAGGTCTGCCAAATATTGTCCGCCTGGAAGCAGGTAGTTGAAGTCGATGTATCTGCCCTCTCCGGCCATCAGGCGCATGGTAACGGTGCTGTCCGTCGCGTTCAACGGCTGGAAGTAGAGCCTCTCGGTGCGAATGTTTTCATTCTTTCCCGAAAGGGCGAAATTCATTCGTCCGTCAGCTCCGTCAAAGAGCACCACAGGCTTTCCATCCTGCCCGTTGTATTCAAAGAGAGTAGCCTTGCTTACACGTCCGCCCTTGTTGGTGAGCTGAAGTTCTACCAACTCGTTTTTCAGTGTGACAAATGTCTCTGCTCCTTGGCTGGCGGCATAAAGAGCCGACGCGGAATCGATAACCGCTTCCGCTTTCTGCTCGGCCTCTTTCAGACCTGCGGCTTCGAGAGCAGCCTGCTCTTGCATGACTTGTTGGATTGAGTCGCGATAGTGTTCGATACGTGCCTGTTCTTCTGCACTCGGACGATTCCAAATGCCAAATCCTACAAGCACCAAAGCTATCAGGGCGAATCCGATTAAGGTGTTTTTGTCCATTAATTTGATTTGTGATTTATAATTTATGATTTATGATTGTTTTTTTTAATGTTGCGATTACATTTTTTAGGCGCGGATTACACGGTTCTTATTTCCAATTCATTGAAAACAATCCGTGTAATCCGCGTAATCCGTGCCTGATAAATTGCGTTTACTTGGAGATAGCCGCCTTCACGAATGCCAGGAAGAGGGGATGCGGTTTGAGCACCGTGCTTCCGTATTCGGGATGGAACTGCACGCCCACATACCATTTGAGCGAGGGGATTTCCATGATTTCCACCAATTCGCTTTCGGGGTTCACACCCACACAAGTCATGCCGTTCTTCTCGAACTCGGCCTTGTAGGCGTTGTTGAACTCGTAGCGGTGACGATGGCGCTCCTGAATGTGCTCCTTGCCATAGGCATCAAACACCTTGTTGCCTTGTGTGAGCACACACTCGTAAGAGCCGAGGCGCATATTCTCCTTCATGTCGAGCACAGCCTTCTGCTCCTCCATCAGGTCGATTACCGGATAAGGGGTCTTCTCGTCCATTTCCTTAGAATGTGCATTGGCATATCCGAGCACATTGCGTGCAAACTCGACAACCATCATCTGCATACCAAGACCAAGGCCGAGAGTGGGCACATTGTGCTTGCGGCAATACTCGCTGACAATGAGTTTTCCTTCGATACCACGGTTACCGAAGCCCGGACAGATGACTACACCATCCATACCTCCGAGCAACTCTTCCACATTGCCCGCGTTCACGTTTTCTGAATAAATGAATTCCACTTTTGCCTTGCGGTCGTTGTATGTGGCTGCTTGTGAGAGCGACTCCATGATGGATTTGTAGGCATCCTGCAGGTCGTACTTGCCGACGATGGCAATGTTCACCACCTCGGTGGCATTGTTGCGACGGTTCAAGAACTCGCGCCACGGGCCGAGGGTAGGGGTTTCACCGACGGGCAGACCAACTTTCTCGAGGATGGTTACGTCCAATCCCTGCTCCTGCATCTTCAGGGGCACTTCGTAGATGGTGGGCACATCCATGGATTGTACCACGGCCTTCTTATCGACATTGCAGAAGAGAGCCACCTTGTCGCGCATATCCTGAGGAATCTCGTGCTCGGTTCGGAGTACAAGCACATCGGGTTGTACACCCAGCGATTGCAACTTCTGCACACTGTGTTGCGTGGGTTTGCTCTTCAGCTCACCTGCAGCCGACAGATAGGGTACGTAGGTGAGGTGTACGCTCACAGCATTGCGTCCCAACTCCCACTTCAACTGGCGGAGGCTTTCAATGTAGGGAAGAGACTCGATGTCGCCCACCGTGCCACCTATTTCTGTAATCACAAAGTCGTATTTGTACTTCGTGCCCATCAACTTCACGTTACGTTTGATTTCGTCCGTGATGTGAGGTACCACTTGCACGGTCTTTCCCAGATAATCCCCCCGGCGCTCCTTGTCAATGACACCTTTGTAGATGCGTCCGCTGGTGATATTATTAGCCTTGGTCGCTTCGATGCTGAGGAAACGCTCATAGTGTCCGAGGTCGAGGTCAGCTTGATGTCCATCGACTGTCACGTAGCATTCGCCGTGCT
>CAZTPB010000098.1:0-7660 GCA_964614555.1 uncultured Bacteroides sp. | reverse complement strand
GACCTCTGTAGCGGCCGAAAAGATGCTGGTGAGCGCCCTCCTCCGTGCCAAGGAACTGGCCGGAAAAGGAGTCGAAGTATTCGCCTCGCCGGCACTTCACTTTTTCCTCTATAACAACATCACATCAGAGGAATTTCGCGAGAATCCAATTTGTTTAATTAATTACACAAGTCTAAGCGATGATGACATCTGGACTTCACTAAAAGTTTGGAGTTCACACACCGATATCACATTAGCAAACCTATGCCGTGGATTACTTGACAGGAAACTATTCAAAGTAGAGGTAACAGACAAAGCACCCACACGTAGCGAGAAGGAAAAAGCTCTCCAACTCATTGTTGACCAATTGGGAATCAGTCCAAAGGAGGCAGAACATTTCTATCTTGTATGTGCCATCCGAAAAGATATGTATAGCAAGGAAGATGACAGCATAGAAATTCTCTATAAAGATGGTTTGACACGCGATATTGCCACTGCATCCGATATGCTCAACATCTCCCTATTGTCAAAGAAAGTCAAAAAATATTATATCTGTAGTTTGAGAAAAGATTAAATTCAGAAAGAAATATTTGCTCATTTGTGGTGAAAATTGCAAAAAAATTACGTACTTTGCAGATTAATAAAGGGAATACCATGCTTAAAGGCAGACAGGAACCCATTATACAACAATGAATAACCTTTAAACGAAAACGTTACGATGATGGAATTTTCAGCCAAGCAGATAGCCGCATATATCCAAGGCGAAGTGGTCGGTGATGAAAATGCAAAGGTGCAAACCTTTGCCAAAATTGAAGAAGGTATGCCAGGAGCCATTTCATTTCTGGCTAATCCCAAATACACCCATTATATCTATGAGACAGAGTCAAGCATCGTACTCGTCAACAAAGATTTCCAACCGGAAAAACCGGTTAAAGCTACCCTCATCAGAGTAAACAATGCCTATGAAAGCATAGCCAAACTGCTTACTCTTTACGAACAAAGCAAACCCCGCAAAATGGGGATCGACCCGAAAGCCTCCATTGCACCTACTGCACAAATAGGAGAAAATGTTTACATAGCCCCTTTTGCTGTAATAGGTGACGGTGTCATCATCGGGAACAACACCCAAGTACACGCAAACAGTGTTATCGGAGATGGTGTAAAGGTTGGTGAAAACTGCATCATTTATCCCAATGTGACTGTCTATCACGGATGTCGGTTGGGCAACCATGTGACACTCCATGCCGGCAGTGTTATCGGTGCTGACGGATTCGGCTTTGCCCCTGCTGCCGATGGTTATGAAAAGATTCCCCAAATAGGTATCGTTGTCATAGAAGACAATGTGGAAATAGGAGCCAATACATGTATTGACAGAGCCACCATGGGAGCTACCGTCATCCGCAAAGGAGTCAAGTTGGACAATCTGATACAAGTAGCACATAATGTGGAAATAGGAGCCAACACCGTAATGGCTTCGCAATGTGGCATCGCCGGAAGTACCAAGATTGGCGAGTGGTGCATGTTCGGTGGACAAGTTGGTTTGGCCGGCCATATCACTTTAGGAGACCGACTCAATGTAGGAGCACAAGCCGGTATTGCAGGAAGTATCAAAGGCGGACAGACCATCATCGGATCACCTGCCATTGATGCACGCATTTTCGCCCGTTCATCTGCCGTCTTCAAAAAATTACCAGAGATGTACACAACGCTCAACGCGATGGTCAAAGATATTGAAAAATTAAAAAAACAAGAATAAATATATATGCTGAAACAAAAGACACTCAAAGGCAGTTTCTCCCTCTGTGGAAAAGGACTGCATACAGGACTCAACCTGACGGTGACATTCAACCCTGCTCCCGACAACCACGGGTATAAAATTCAACGCATCGATTTGGAAGGGCAACCCACCATTGATGCAGTTGCAGAAAATGTAGGCAACACCACACGAGGCACCGTACTCTGCAAGGGTGACATTAAGGTAAGCACCATCGAACACGCCATGGCAGCCCTCTATGCTGCAGGCATCGACAACTGTCTCATCCAAGTGAACGGTCCCGAATTCCCCATTCTCGATGGAAGTGCAAAAGCATACGTGGAAAACATACAGCGCGTGGGCATCGAAGAACAAAGTGCCGTAAAGGACTACTATATCATCAAATCCAAAATCGAACTGAAAGATGAAGAGACCGGCTCGTCTATCATGATTCTGCCCGATGAGAACTTCAGTGTGAACGTGCTCATCTCCTACGACTCACAGGTGCTCTTCAACCAGTTTGCCACCCTCGACAACATGGAGCACTTTGCCGACGAGATTGCTTCGAGCCGCACCTTCGTCTTCGTGCGCGAAATAGAACCTCTGCTGAATGCCGGACTGGTGAAGGGTGGAGACCTCGACAACGCCATCGTCATCTACGAGCGTCAGATGGATCAGGAGCGTTTCGACAAGTTGGCCGACGTGATGGGAGTTCCCCACATGGATGCCACCAAGTTGGGATACATCAACCACATCCCCTTGGCACACCCCAACGAACCGGCACGCCACAAGCTGCTCGACATCATCGGCGACCTGGCCCTCATCGGCAAACCCATCAAGGGACGTATCATCGCCACCCGTCCGGGTCACACGGTGAACAACAAGTTTGCCCGCCTCATCCGCAAGGAAATCAAGTTGCACGACGTGCAAGCCCCCATATACAATCCGAATGATGTGCCCATCATGGACGTGAACCGTATCCGCGAACTGCTCCCTCACCGCTATCCTTTCCAGTTGGTGGACAAGGTTATCGAAATTGGCGCCAACTACATTGTCGGTGTAAAGAATGTCACCTCCAACGAACCTTTCTTCCAGGGACACTTCCCGCAAGAGCCTGTCATGCCCGGCGTATTGCAAGTGGAAGCCATGGCACAGGTAGGCGGTTTGCTCGTGTTGAACTCTGTGGAGGAGCCCGACCGCTGGAGTACCTACTTTATGAAGATTGACGGCGTGAAGTTCCGCCAGAAAGTTGTGCCTGGCGACACACTCATCTTCCGTGTCGAGATGACAGCTCCCCTGCGCCGCGGTATCTCCACCATGAAGGGATATGTCTTTGTAGGCGAGAAAATTGTCTGCGAAGCAGAATTCATGGCGCAAATAGTGAAGAATAAGTAATTATCAATTATGAATTATGAATTCTAAATTACGATAGGATGAAGAATCAATTCTCTCCCGGACTGTTTAGCAACTCATAATTCATAATTCAAAATTCATAATTAACAATGATTAGTCCATTAGCTTATATCGATCCCGAAGCCAAGATTGGCAACAACGTAGAGATTGGCCCCTTCTGCTTCATCGACAAGAACGTAGTTATCGGTGACAACAACACCATTATGGCCAATGCAAATATCTTATATGGTTCACGTATCGGAAACGGTAACCGTATATTTCCCGGTGCAGTTATCGGTGCAGTACCCCAAGACTTGAAATTCCGTGGTGAAGAAACCACTGCTGAAATAGGTGATAACAATACCATCCGCGAAAATGTGACCATCAATCGTGGTACGGCCGCCAAAGGTAAAACCGTAGTAGGCAGCAACAACCTGCTGATGGAAGGTGTCCATGTCGCACATGACGCTATTGTCGGCAACGGATGTATCATCGGAAATTCCACCAAAATGGCCGGCGAAATCATCATCGATGACAACGCTATTATCAGTGCCAGTGTACTGATGCACCAGTTCTGCCGCGTGGGAGGCTACACGATGGTACAAGGAGGCACACGCTTCAGCAAGGACATCCCTCCCTTCGTCATTGCCGGACGCGAACCTGTAGCATACTGTGGTCTTAACCTTGTAGGACTCCGCCGCCGGGGATTCAGCAACGAATTGATTGAAAACATCCACAATGCCTATCGCATTATCTACCAAAGCGGATTGAATGTCAGTGAAGCTCTTGAAAAAGTAAAGACAGAAGTTCCCATGAGCCAAGAAATAGAGTATATCATCTCATTCATTTCTGAATCGCAACGTGGCATCATCAGATAAAAGAACAAACTGACACACAGACATACACCTTAATTATATTTATACATAATAATGGTTTACAGATTCACTATAATCTCTGATGAGACCGATGAGTTCCTCAGAGAAATTAAAATAGACGCCGAGGCCACATTCTACGATTTGCATGAATGTATCCTGAAATCGTGCAAATACAGCAACGACCAATTGACCTCCTTCTTCCTCTGCGATGAAGATTGGGAAAAAGAACTTGAAGTTACCCTTGAAGATATGGGCACCAGTTCCGACGAAGACAGCTACATCATGCGCAACACTCGTCTGAATGAACTCTGTGAAGACGAGAAGCAACATCTGCTCTATGTTTTCGATCCGTTGGCCGACCGCGTATTCTTCATCGAACTTTCAGAAATTATCACAGGCAAGGAACTTGATACAGCTACTTGCTCAAAAAGTCGGGGCGATGCTCCACAACAACTTATCGACTTCGACGAACTAATGGCCAAAGAAACCAAGTCGCTTGATTTGGGCGAAAACTTCTATGGGGATGAGGACTTCAATATGGATGAATTCGATCCCGACGGTTTCAGCATGGGCGGAAATACCGAGCCGCTTGACGACAATATGCTGTATGAATAAAACCCTTGTTGTACTCATCGGACCTACCGGAGTAGGAAAGACGGAACTCAGCCTACGTGTGGCCGAACGCTTCAATACAGAAATTATATCTGCCGATTCCCGCCAGATGTATGCTCCGTTAAAAATAGGAACTGCCGCCCCCACCAAAGAGCAATTGGCACGTGTCCCCCATCATTTTGTCGGCAATCTTGCACTTACCGACTATTACAGTGCCGCACGCTACGAAACAGAGGCTTTACTATTGCTTGATGCTCTGTTTGAAGAAAAAGAGGTGATAGTTCTTTCCGGAGGATCCATGATGTATATAGATGCCGTCTGCTACGGTATTGATGACATCCCGACAGTCGATACCGAAACGCGCGATTTCATGATGGAGAGATATGAATCCGAAGGGTTGGAATCCCTCTGTCAGGAGTTGCGTCTGCTCGATCCGGAATATTATCGGATAGTAGATTTAAAAAACCCGAAGCGCGTGATACACGCACTTGAAATCTGCCACATGACAGGGCGCACCTATACATCCTATCGTACACAACCACGGAAAAAACGCCCGTTCCATATCCTAAAGATAGGACTTCTCCGCAAACGTGAAGAACTATACGAACGTATCAATCTCCGTGTTGACCAAATGATGGCAGACGGTTTGCTCGACGAGGCTCGTAGTGTCAAAGCTTACAGCCATCTCAACTCACTCAATACCGTAGGTTATAAAGAACTGTTCAAATATCTCAATGGGGAATGGACATTAGATTTTGCCGTAGAAAAAATCAAGCAAAATTCACGCATCTATTCACGCAAACAAATGACATGGTGGAATCGTCAAAAAGACATTCATTGGATACATCCCGATGATAAAGACGGCTTGGAATCCATCCTATTGACTCACACAATAAAAAAGTAGAGACATCGCGCCCTCTTTTGTGCATGATATCTCCACTTCTCTTATTTCCTGTCAATTCCCAGTTGTCAGCATTTGAGCAATTGCCCTACCCGAAGTGTTGTAGTGGTCCGGATATTGTTCAATTGACAAAGACGTCTGACCGTAGTACCTTGGCGACGCGCAATCTTTGAAAGCGTATCCCCACTACGCACCTTATAATATTTCACATCATCCTCCCCACCGGCAGCCAATGTAGCTCCACCACGCTTCTTTACCCGTGGAGAATGGTAAACATAATAGTCACCCGTTACATCCTGATTGGGAAAATCAAAGAGCAACTCAGGATTAATCTCCTCCCCCAACAGACGCGTCTCAAAATGGAGATGGCTTCCGGTAGAACGTCCGGTATTACCTCCCAATCCGATAGGTTCACCCGATTTCACAAGCTGGTTAGGCTCTACCAGCTGCTTGGAAAGATGTCCGTAAATTGTCTCCAGACCATTGTCATGACGGATAACAATGTATTTTCCATACCCTACCCGACGCCCTTGGTTTGCCACGACACGCACCTTCCCACTGAATGCAGCATAAATCGTATCACCTACATAAACCTTCACGTCAAGTCCTTTGTGCTGTCTGCGGAAACGTCTGCGGTATCCGAAACGCGACGTTATACGCTGATTGGTCGTAGGCATGGAAAATCCACGCAAATCAATACGAAAAGTATCCGGCAAAACAACGTCACCATAATTGTGCACCCGCTCATTATCCCATGTCGGATAAAGGTCAAATGCCGGGAATTCCGACTGCTCTGCCATCAACTGTCTGCGCAATGCCAACGAATCGATGGCACGCATTTTATCATCTATAGGTGCCTGACGTGCCAACAAATCCTGACCATACGAAACGGTAGCCAACACTGACATCATCAGACCCGATATAACCCATTTCCTAATACCTCCCAATTTCATTCTTTTTCCTAACATTCTTAATATTCATCATTTGCATAGAGATAATCGAACGTAGCTTGACGGTATTCGAATATCTCTTCGGGGTTAAAGAATCGGGCCAATTCCGCTTCAGCCGTTTCCGGAGAATCAGAGGTATGCACGATGTTCTCTTGGAAACTCATGCTATAATCTCCTCGGATAGTACCCGGTGCAGCCTTACGTCCATTAGTCGGCCCAGCCAAAGCACGGACTGCCTCTACGGCATCCACCCCCTCATAACAACACACCACCACAGGAGTTGCCATCATAGAATCCTTCACACGTTGGAAAAAAGGTTTCTCACTCAAGTGGGCATAATGTTCATTCAGCACGTCATCAGTCAGTTGCACCATTTTCATGCCGGCCAAGCGAAGCCCTTTACGGTCAAAACGTTTAAGAATTTCTCCCACCAAACCACGCTGTATCGTACATGGTTTAAGAATGACCAGAGTTTTTTCCATGATGTTTTCTCTTTCTTTAAAATGCGTTGCAAATAGAGGTTTTCTAAAAATCTTTCCAAAGATAAGACTTTTTTTCCAATCGCCAAAGACATATTAACATCTTTTCAGTCAGAGCAACCTTATCCGACCTCTTTTTATGTATCTTTCAGGATTCACACATAAAAATCCTCCTCAACACCACCTAATGGTGCCGAGGAGGAATGCCACAATAAGCACATCTACCAGTATCCGATGCCTATTTTCTTATTGTTGCTCCTTCTGTTTGGCCTCTTCTATCAGCCCGTCCATCTTATGCTGCATTTCGTGCAAAGCATGATAGACTTTCCCTTTCAGTTCACGTGCCTTACGGCTACGGGCTGCTTGACAAGTAGCCACTCCTAACAGAGCGCCCAAACCGAGTCCCATCCAAAAATGGGTCTTGTTGCATTCACATTCCATAAATCTTTCTATTTTTGAACAGTTAAACAATAGGGTTAGTTTTCAGCCTCTACAACGGCTTCTCCCCCTGAATGGTTCGCCTGTTTCATACTTTTTACATCCTGTGTAAAGTCTTTAACGAAACTCCCCCAAAGACTGAAAGATTTTGCAGCTCTGCGTTGCTGCATTGCCCGTAATATACCGCTGCCCGCAAACAAGACACCAAATATAGTTTAAATAAAAATTAAATGGAAAGCCCTGAAAATTGCATAAATATGCAGCGCGAGGATCACGTATTT
>CAZTPB010000097.1:0-7743 GCA_964614555.1 uncultured Bacteroides sp. | reverse complement strand
TTGAGGAATTGTGGCATCTGTCGTTCTTGAAAAAGATACCCGTCTATCTGAAAAAGCAACGTATATTCAAAAGACTGCTGACAAAAACATTGATGGATATAAAGCCCGATATTACAGTGTCGTTATTGAGGCGGGAAATCAATTTCATCACGTCCGTTAAGGATGGAAGCAAGAAGGTCGGAGAAATCCATATCAACAGGGATAATTATCGGAATTTCAAGACTAAAGGGAACAATCTGTTCAAAAGAATATTCGCTTACTTTTGGGACAAACAATTAGTCAGCAAATTAAAGAATTTGGACGCTTTTGTTGTGCTGACGGAAGACGACAAGAAGAAATGGACGGAGATTGATGGTGTGCGAGTTATTCCTAATCCTTTGCCTTTTTATCCTGACAAATGGAGCGATTGTAGGAAGAAAAAAGTGATTTCTGTCGGACGTTATTCTCACGAAAAGGGATATGACCGTTTGGCATTGGCATGGGCATCCATTTCCGAAAAACATCCGGATTGGACACTGCATACGTATGGAAGCGGGAATGCTGAGGATTTGAAGAGAGAGATTGCCCGTCTGCATATCGATAGTTCGTTCATCGTTCATGGAGCTATATCAGAGATTGCAGATGCTTATTGCGAAAGCTCTTTATATCTGCTCACTTCTCGTTTCGAAGGATTCGGGATGGTTATCGCAGAAGCCATGGCATGTGGGCTTCCGGTGGTTTCGTTTGATTGTCCATATGGTCCTCGGAATATCATCAGGCATCAGATGGACGGCATCTTGGTGGAAGATGGAGATACGAACGAATTCGCTCGTGTGGCAAGTGCATTGATGGATAATGAAGAGCAGAGGTGTGTGATGGGAGAAAGAGCAAGAAAGAATATCGAACGGTTGAGAATCGAACACATCTCCTCGCTCTGGACCGCACTTTTTGATGACATTAAACCTGAAGAATGATGCTTCGCAAAATACTATACATAGCAAATGTCCGGTATAAAGCTACGGAAGACATAAACCGTATAATGCTCTTGAAACTGAATTGGCTGGTTGAACATACGGATTATGATTGTTATTGGCTGATGACTGATAAGCAGGAGAGACAGGTTGTACAAAGCAAACTGCTTATGCCTGAAGTGCATATCATTCGGATCAATGTAAGAAACAATCAAACCGTCGAACAGATGACACGAGTGGAGCAATTGGTTCGGTCATGGAAATGGGGCAGAGAATATAGAGCGAAGTTGGTAAAAGCATTGGATAAATTCAAACCTGATATTGTGATTACTACATTGAAGCATCAGGATGACATCCTTAGTGTGCCTAACAGAGAGAGAGACGGTATTGTAGAAGTCCTGACCGATGATGAGCAAATTTTTTGTTCGGAAGAAAAGATTAGGACATCTTTTGGGCATCTGATGGATTATATCTGGAGGAAATTTCGAATGTCTATTATTACCAGTAAGTTGAAGAGGATGAGGATGTTGGTTGTGCCAACTGTAGAGTTGGTTGATAAGTGGAAAATGGATTCATCTGGCATCGTTCATATCCCCCAACCGTTGGCTGATATACCGGATACTTTGCCTGACAGTGCTGCCCGACAGGTGATTTCGATAGGGACATTTGATAGCCATAGCCAAGGAAATTTTGAACGGTTGCTCGAAGGATGGAAACACCTGTCGATGCTGTATCCTGAGTGGAAACTTCGTATTTACGGTAATGGTGACGCTTCTCCTTATATTGATTTGGTGAAGAAACTCAAACTGAGTAAAAGTGTTTGTTGTTCTCCTATACCCCAAAATTTGGATATAGTTTATCGGCAGGCTTCGATTTATATGCAGAATGTAGGGATTGATATTCAAGGGCATCGGTTAGTTGAGGCCATGTCGTATGGTTTGCCATGCATTGCTTTCGATGTTCCTTATGCACCGAAAGAAATCATTTCCGATGGAGTAAACGGTTTTTTGTCCCCAATCGGACACAATTTGGATTTCATTACCAAATTGGGGTTGATTATTCGCAAGGTTGAGTTACGTAAAAAGATGAGTGAGGAAGCCTGTAAGACTTCGGCGAAATATCACATCGATAACATCATGCGACAATGGACTAATATTTTTGACAATATGATTTCATCTAAAGAAAAAAAGAGGGTATGCAAGTGAACAAAATACTTTTGCCTCTTGTTTTTTGCATAGGATTCGGGAGTTGTGAAACTCTCGAAAACCATCTGAATAAGACCTTCATTTCTTGATTTTATTATCAGAGCGTTGATATGTGATTCTTTTCAAACCTAATCAGGGTCTTTCTACGTTGTGAGAATGTGGAAAGACTTTTCTTTTCATGAAATATGAATCATTCAGGAATCATCAGTTCCATTATTACCGGATTATGGTCGCTCCAATCGTGTGAAGGCGAATAATAATCCACTCCTTTCAGTTTTTCAGAGTGAAAGATGTAGTCGATGCGCATCAATCCTTTAGCTCCTCGGTAAGTGTACATATATCCGTGCCCGGCGCTTTTGAAGCCATCCTCCAATCTTCCCTTCAGTTTCTTATAGGTGTATGATGCGGGCGTGTCGTTGAAGTCGCCGCATAAAATGATCGGAGTTTGTGTCTCCTTCACAATGTCTGAGATGATATCTGCTTGTTCGGCGCGTCGGATGTATTCGTACTCCATGCGTCCTACTACCATGCTTGCGCGTTGCCCGTCGCTGACCGTTATGCCCTGACTCTCCATTTTGGCTGCTTGGCGAAGGGTACTGTTCACACCGGTTGTCTGCATATGTACATTGAAGATACGTATGATTTTGCCTCGTTCTGTCTCAATATCTACCCATTGTGCACAATTGTTCGATTCGCGGAAGGTCATATAGTCTTTCTTCACGAATGGGTATTTACTGAAAGTGGCTATGCTACCTGATATTGCCTGATAGGGAAAGCGGTCGGCCAAAAACTTGCATATGCGTTCAGGGCGTCCGTTGACATAGTCTTTGTATTCTTGGAAGCAGACGATACCGATACTTTCATCTTCAAGGAAACTTTTTATCTCGTCAGCGGAATCATCTTGGTTGTCGTCAATGAAATTGCGCACATTGAAAGTCATCAGCTTCAGCGTATTCCCATTGTCGGAAGCGATGTCGTCCGATGGGATTTGTATGGTGGCTGAGATATAACTGTAGTTTACGAACAATGCCACAATGGGAAATATCATCCATATTTTCCATCGCAGGAGCCAATAAAAGAATACCCCCATGTTGATGATGAGTAATATGGGAAGCACGAGACCCAATCCGGCCATAAACAGATTGTATTTCGGATTCACATTGCCAGCAAATGACCCCAATATGGTCACCACCATCAAGATAAAAGTAAGTATAATGGATACAAAATAAGCGAATTTATATAGTGCAAGTTTTCCCATCTTAAAAGCCAATATAATGTGATTTCTTTAATTTGTCGGCAAATATACGAAAAAAACATTGCACAATTCAATTAAATGCCTTATTTTTGCTTCGAATATTAATTTATGTTCTATGAAAACCATCTTAATAGCTGAAGACACAGATAGCAATTACCTGTTGCTGAATATCATTTTGCGCAAAAAGTACAACCTTATTCGGGCGTTCGACGGGGAGGAGGCGGTCAGATTGTTTCAAGCCAATCGCCCGGACATCATCCTGATGGATATGAAAATGCCTGTCATGGATGGATTGGCCGCTACTCGCGAGATACGTAAGGAGGATCAGAACATCACTATCATTGCATTGACGGCCAATGCTTTCGATAGTGACCGTCAGAAATCGATTGATGCAGGATGTACCGATTATATGGCCAAACCTATCATCGCATCCGAATTATTGGAATTGATTGGCAGGTATCTGCCAGAATAAAGTTGTGTGAATTTGGGATTCTCAAGCATGGATTTAATGAATGTTACGGATGAATATTTGTGTTTTTCCGTGCTAAAATATCATGAGGCTCTCTTTGCTTTTTCCCACACTCCGCTTCCCCGTCTCTTTTGCAGGTAGAAGAAGCCTTTGATGACGTTTACGTTCATGAAGAGGAAATAATAGGGTACATACAACATTTTATTCTTTATCTGCATGGTAGAGAGTACGTACCCCCAATATCCCATCATGTAGAAGAGTAGCTGCATTGTCAGTATGCTCGAGTAGAAAATGGTGGTATAGCCGGTAGTCATGAAGGCAAGCGCGACATTGAGCGGAAGCAGGGCGAATAGGGCAATGGGGGTAATTGACCAACGCATGACGCGGTGAGATACGTATTGGAAAGAGACGATACCATGCTTGAATATGTTCATCAGCGGGCGTAATCGCCAGATACTCTGCAGTCCTCCGGCTGCAATGCGTATCTTTCGTTTTTGCTCTTCTTTCATGTTTGCTGAACCGTCTTCAATAGCATAGGCTTCGGCGCAATAGGCTATTTTGTATCCCCGTTCCACGATGCGCATTGAGAGAATGAAGTCATCGAGCAATGTGTCGTTTTCCATTTTCTCAAACAACTCTCTTCTGATGGCAAAAAGTTCGCCTGCAGCTCCCATGGCCGAATAGAGGCGTCCGTCCAACCGCTTCAAAGCCGATTCATATTTCCAGTATAGTCCTTCTCCTCCTCCTGCAGCTCCGTCTTTTTCTTTAGCGGCTATGCGTTTTTCTCCAGCCACACATCCTACTTTCGGGTCGGCAAATTGTCGGATGATTTCCTTGACAGCTTCGCTGTTAATCATGGTATTGGCATCCGTGAATACCACGATGGGAGTCTTCACATAATCAATGGCTCTGTTCAGAGCTGCCGTTTTGCCCCGTCGTTCGGGAGTATGGAGTACCTTTACCCGTTTGTAGGCGGCCAGCATATCATTGGTACGGTCGTTGCTTCCGTCCGTTACCCACAAGAGTTTCAGTTTTTCTTCCGGGTAGTCAATAGCCTGTGTATTGGCCATCTTTTCGGCCACCACCTCCTCTTCATTGTAGGCTGCCACTAACAGGGTCACTTCCGGCCATTCCTTCTCGGAAGGAAGTTGTAGGGGGCGTCTTGGTTTTATCCATTCCTTTACTTTCACCATCAGGAAGAGCACGACCCCATATCCCACGTAGGTGTAAATCACGATGACCATACAAATCCAGAAGATTGTCTCAATACTTTTCATATGCTTGTTGTGTTCTTGTTTTTTCAGTTCTTTATCAAATTGTCTTCTTTGTCCTCGTATGTATCTTTTTTTGTAAAGAGGTTGCCGAAACTTTTGACGGCCTTTGTCAGTCGTACCTTGAAGCTGTTAAGAAAAGATCCATCGGTTCCTACCGTACCATATCCGGTGACAGCGCGTGCCTTGGGATTGTGTATGAAGACTATCTTTCCGTATCTTTTCAGTTCCAGTGCCAATGAACCGTCTTCTCCTCGTAGGATGTCGGTGCGTATGCCGATGGTTCTTGCCGGCTCTGTGTGGTAGGCAAATACGAGGCCGCGCACACTCAGTTCCGGCCGTTTGAAGTGTTGTAGCCACAGATAGATATCTCTGGCTGTCTCATACCCTTTCAAGGCTATCCATGAGTGGTCTTTGTCTGGGATGTAGCTCCATGCTGAACAAACTCCTACTATGCCTTCCTGCATCAATTTGTTCACCATTGTCTCTACGTAATGTGGTGGATACATGGTGTCTGCATCGATGTTGATATGATATTTTCCCCGCGCATGGGTCAGTCCGCATTGGCGTGCATGTCCGCAGCTATGCTTGGTTTCTTTGAAAAAGGTGACTCCTGTCTTTTTAAATATTTCAGCGGTCTTGTCTTGCGAATCATTATCTACACCGACGATTTCCACGGGGTATTTGCATTTCATCTCACTTAATGACCATAGGCATGCGAGCAGATGCTTCTCTTCGTTGTAAGCGATGATGGAGACCGTGACAAGCGGCTCCTCACATTCCAAGTGGCGGATGTTGTCTCTTACCTCTTCTATCACCTTCTCCGATACCTTGTCGAGAGGTTTTTCATATACCGATAGATATTTTTCGTACCAACTCATGACTTGGTTTTTACATTAATACATTGTAGTCTGAACAAACTCCTCATAATAAATCCTCCCTTTCCATCATCTGTGCCACAGCTTCGGCACATCGTTCTCCATCTATAGCGGCCGATACGATGCCTCCTGCATATCCCGCTCCTTCACCGCATGGGAAAAGGCCGTGTAAGGTGATGTGTTGTAAGGTGTCTCGGTCGCGTATAATGCGCACGGGCGATGAAGTACGCGTCTCCATCCCTATCATTAGGGCTTCTTGGGTCAGGAATCCGCGCGACACCCGGTCGAACTGTTTGAATCCCTGCATCAGGCGTGTGGTTACGAATTGAGGCATACAAAAGTGCAGGGGAGCCGAAACGACCCCTGGCGAATAGGAGGTGTCGGGCAGGTCAAAGCTCAATTTGCGGCGTGTGAAGTCAGTCATGCGTTGGGCGGGAGCCGTCTGTCTCATGCCTCCGGCAAGCCAGCATTCGCGTTCCAGTTTTTCCTGGAAGTACATCATCACCAGCGGATCGTCGGCCTTCACCTCTTCGGCTACCAGCTTTTCGGCCACTATGTCTTCGGGATGAATTTCCACCACCATGCCAGAATTGCTCCATCGTCCGCCACGGTTGCTGGGTGACATACCGTTGACTACCACCTGTTCGGGGTCTGTGGCCGCAGGCACCACGAATCCGCCGGGGCACATACAGAAACTATAGACTCCGCGTCCTTCTACCTGAGTGACAAAACTGTATTCGGCAGCGGGCAAATATTTGCCTCGGCCGTGTGGGTTGTGGTAGCGTATTTGGTCGATGAGTTGTGCCGGATGCTCCAGTCGCACACCTACGGCCAGTCCTTTGGCTTCAAGCGTCACCCCGTGATTGGCCAGCCAGCGGAAGACATCGCGTGCCGAGTGTCCTGTTGCCAAAATGACGGGTCCCTTCATCTCCTCCCCTTTTCGGGTGACGATGCCTTCTACCCTCTCCTTGCGGATGATGAGTGCCTCCATACAGGTCTCGAAGTGTACTTCTCCGCCACAGGCGATGATGGTCTTGCGCATGTTTTCGATGACCAATGGCAGTTTGTCTGTGCCGATGTGCGGATGCACGTCCGAAAGGATACTTTCGCTGGCTCCGTGTTGGCAGAATACGCGTAGTATTTTCTCCGCATTGCCGCGCTTTTTGCTTCGTGTAAAGAGTTTGCCGTCGGAGTAGGCTCCTGCCCCACCCTCACCGAAACTATAGTTCGACTCTGGGTTAACCTTGTGTTCGCGTGAGATGAGGGCAATGTCCTGACGGCGTGTGTGCACGTCCTTGCCGCGTTCTACTACGATGGGACACATCCCCAACTCAATGAGCCTCAGTGCGGCAAAAAGTCCTCCGGGACCTGCACCCACAACAATGACGCGGGACTTCCCTTCCACCATTGGATAGTGGATGGGGGCAAAGGTTTCTTTCGGTGGCATTTCGTTGACGAACACGCGTACACTCAGGTTGATGTAAATAGTACGTTGGCGGGCATCGATGCCTCGTTTCATTACGCGCACGGCTTTGACTGTGCGTGTGTCCAGCCCCTTTTCGCGGGCAATGTGCCGGATGATGGATTGTTCGTTGGCGGCCTGTTCGGGCAACAGGCGGAGTTGGTATTCTTGTATCACGTGAAAAATCCTGTTTATTTTCTGCAAATTTAGATATAAATTTCGATTTATATGCCAGTGAGATAAGAAAAATGTC
>CAZTPB010000096.1:0-7747 GCA_964614555.1 uncultured Bacteroides sp. | reverse complement strand
TATTCAACTTTCGCAAGTAAAGAAGTTGCAGGAGTTCAGGAGTTACAGGAGTTCAGACGATAGTTTCGACTATACTAAGCATGACGTTCAAAGCTATTGTCTGTAACTCCTGAGCGAAGCGAAAACTTCTGAACTCCTGAACTCCAGAAAGTTGAGCTTGCGAAACTTAAATAATTTATTAATAAACAGACTGAAGAAAATGATCAAGAGACTCTGCATGCCGCTCGTAGCGGCATTGGCAGCTGTACTGACATCGTGCAGCAGCAAAATGGGTGAGTTGTCGTCCGACTACTTTACGACAAACCCGCAAGTGTTGGAGGCCATTGGAGGCAAAGTGCCCGTCACCATCAACGGCAAATTCCCCGAGAAGTATTTCAACAAGAAGGCCGTGGTGACCGTAACCCCCGTGCTGAAATGGAACGGCGGACAGGCTGTGGGAGCACCCGCAACCTTCCAAGGAGAAAAGGTAGAAGGAAACGACCAGCCCATCAACTACCGGCTGGGAGGCAGCTACACCATGAAGACCTCTTTCGACTATGTGCCCGAAATGGCCAAAAGCGAACTCTACCTGCAGTTCACGGCCAAAATAGGCAAGAAGACCATCACCATCCCCGAAGTGAAGATAGCCGACGGCGTAATATCAACCGCCGAACTGGTGGGGAAAACCCTCAGAAGCGCCACTCCGGCCAATGCAGAGGATGCCTTCCAGCGCGTCATCAAACAGGCTAAAGAGGCCAAAATACTCTTCCTCATCCAACAGGCCAATGTGCGTGCAAGCGAACTGAAGAGTGCCGAAATGCAGGCTTTCACCGAAGCCATGGCGGACATCAAGGCCGACGAGGAGAACAAGGTGCTGAGCAACGTGGAGGTGACTGCCTATGCTTCGCCCGACGGAGGATATGAACTCAACGAACAATTGGCCGGAAACCGCGAAAGCAACGCCGCACGCTACGTGGAGGGACAACTGAAGAAGGCCAAACTGGAAGGACACGTCGATACCCGATATACGGCAGAAGACTGGGACGGATTCAAAGAACTGGTAGAGAAGAGCAACCTGCAGGACAAAGAGGTGATCCTGCGCGTACTCTCCATGTACACCGACCCCGAACGACGTGAGGCCGAAATCAAGAACATCTCTTCGGTGTATGGCACACTGGCGGACGAAATACTGCCCCAACTGCGCCGCGCACGACTGACACTGAACTATGAACTCATCGGACGCTCGGACGACGAAATACTGAGCACATACGCCTCTGCACCCAAAGAGCTGAGCGTGGAAGAGATGCTCTATGCCGCCACACTGGTGGAGGGGACATCTGACAAGGAGGCCATCTACCGCAAGGTGGCTGCAACCTATCCGGAAGACTACCGGGCATTCAACAACCTGGCCGAACTGGCCTACAAGAACGGCGATCTGGACACGGCACTGAGCTACCTGCAGAAAGCCGCATCCATCAACCCGAACGCCGCCGAAGTAAACACCAACCTGGGACTGGTGGCACTGGCCAAAGGAGACAAGGAAAAGGCGGAGACCTATTTCGCCAAAGGCTCGGGAGCCAAGACGCTGAGCGAGTCACTGGGCAATCTCTATATCGCACAAGGACAGTATGAACGCGCCGTAAGCTCTTTCGGAAGCAGCAAGACAAACAGTGCCGCTCTGGCGCAAATCCTGGCCAAAGACTACAACAAGGCAAAAAGCACGCTGGAAGCCATAGCCGAACCGGATGCCTATACAGACTATCTGATGGCTGTCATCGGCGCCCGCACAAACAACACTTCGCTGATGGCATCGAGCCTGGCCAAGGCTGTGAAACAAGACCCCGCACTGGCCAAGAAGGCTCTGACGGACTTGGAATTTGCCAAGTATGTGACCAATGCCGATTTTCTGAACGCATTGAAATAAACCGATTCTCCAATAACAACAATGTGCTGATGAGCCAATGGATGCAGCCGGAATGGTGCTGCATGACAGTTGACCCGTCAGCACATTGTGCCATTATAGAATGCAATGAGAAAAAGCTTCTACTCCGTCCTCATCGGGGCACTGATTGCCCTGGCCGCATGCAGCGACAAAGGAAACGAATTCCGCCTGACCGGAAAAATTGCCCCCCTGCCGGACACAACAGTCTGGCTGTATGGGATGTTCTCCATACCGGACAGCATCGTGGAAATACCCGTAAAAGAGGGAAAGATAGACTATACACTGCCGATGGACACCACCACCCCACTCTATCTCTACATCGCCTCGCTGCACAAAGAGATTCCCCTGTTTGCCGACAAACAGCTCACCATCCAAGTGGAGGGAGACACCACCGGCCACAGGCGACTGAAGGCCACAGGAGGCAGCCTGCAGGAAGCATACAATGCCTTCACCGACTCCGTCGCAAACCTACAAAACGACCAGAAGATACGCGAAAAGGCAGAAGAGTTCATCGCAGCACATCCGCAGTCGGTAGTGAGTATCTATCTCATTGACAACTACTTCGTAAGGAGAAAACAGCCGGAGAGAGAGGAGATGGAACGCATGGTGAAGCACCTGAGCGGCATCATGCACGACCACCCCTTCATCGCCATGCTGCAAAACGACCTGAAGGAGATGAAAGACCGCAAGCGGGACCGGCAACCGCCCATGGGAACGCTGAGGGACACAACAGGCACCTTCCTGAAAACGGCCGACTACAAGGACAAATTCACCGTGTTCTCACTATGGGCCTCCTGGCACAAGGAAAGCAGAAGCATGCAGGACTCGCTCAAGCAGACCATCAAACAATTTGCCAAGAAACCGGTGAAATTTGTCAGCCTGTCATTAGACACAGATCGGGAAGCCTGGCTGTCGGCCATCCGGGAGGACTCTCTGCAGGGCATACACACCTGCGACTTCAAGGGGTGGGAGGGCAATTTCATCCCATACTGCGAAACTGAAAAACTGCCCGCACTCTTCATCATGAACACAAACGGACGCATCATCGCCGCTGACAAATGGGGCAAAGAGCTGGAAGACTATCTCGACAAGCAGGTGAAAGCATGGGAAGAACAGAAAAAGAAAAGCAAAAAGAAATGACCGACACAACGAACCCAAAGAGACAACCATGTTAGCAAAAGTCTTCAGTGCAGCCGTACAGGGCATAGAGGCAACCACCATCACCATCGAGGTGAATCTGTCAAGAGGAATCAAATTCTTCCTGGTGGGGCTCCCTGACTCGGCAGTCAAAGAGAGCCATGAACGTATCCTGGCTGCCTTGCAGGTGAACGGATACCGGTTCCCTACGGCACAAATCATCATCAACATGGCCCCTGCCGATATCCGCAAAGAGGGCTCGGCCTACGACCTACCTCTGGCCATCGGCATCATGGCCGCCGCAGGGGAGGTGACGGCGGAACGGCTCTCACGCTACATGATGATCGGCGAACTGGGACTCGACGGCACCCTGCAACCGGTGAAAGGGGCACTGCCCATCGCTATCAGGGCACGCGAACAGGGATTTGAAGGATTGATACTGCCCAGCCAGAATGCCCGCGAAGCAGCCGTCGTCAACCGGCTGAAGGTCTATGGCGCCGAGAACTTGCAGGAGGTAATGGAGTTCTTCAACGGGAAACACGAACTGCAACAAACGGTGGTCAACACCCGGGAGGAGTTCTATGCCCAACAAAGCAACTTTGAATTTGACTTTGCAGAAGTCAAAGGGCAAGAGAGTGTGAAACGGGCTTTGGAAGTGGCGGCTGCAGGCGGGCACAACCTCATCATGATAGGCCCGCCGGGAAGCGGCAAATCCATGATGGCCAAACGCCTGCCCTCTATCCTGCCACCCTTGTCACTGGCTGAAAGTCTGGAGACGACACAGATACACTCCGTAGCAGGGAAACTGGGGAAGAACTCTTCGCTGATAGCGAAACGACCCTTCCGCAGCCCGCACCATACCATCTCTTCGGTGGCGTTGGTAGGTGGCGGCGCCAATCCACAACCGGGAGAAATCAGTCTGGCACACAACGGCGTGCTCTTTGCTGACGAACTGCCGGAGTTCAATCGTACCGTATTGGAGATGCTCCGACAACCTTTGGAGGACCGCACCATCTCCATCTCGCGTGCGAAATATACGGTGGAATATCCTGCCTCCTTCATGCTCGTGGCCAGCATGAACCCCTGCCCCTGCGGATACTACAACCACCCGACCAAAGCCTGCGTATGCAACCCGGGGCAGGTGCAAAAATACCTGAACCGCATCTCCGGACCACTGCTCGACCGCATAGACATACAGGTGGAAATTGTCCCCGTACCTTTTGAGAAACTGTCTGAGACCCGGCAGGGAGAATCCAGCGACACTATCCGGAAAAGAGTGGTAGCCGCACGAAAGATTCAGGAAGAACGCTTTGCCGGTATCACCGGTATCCACTGCAATGCACAGATGACACCCCGCATGCTGACCGAGTATGCCACCCCTGACAAGGCCGGACTCGACCTCCTGCGCAGTGCGATGGAGCGGCTGAACCTCTCGGCACGTGCCTACGACCGCATACTGAAAGTGGCACGCACCATAGCCGACCTCGACAACAGCCTGACCATACAGTCCATGCACATAGCCGAAGCCATCGGGTATCGGAACCTGGACAGGGAGAATTGGGCTGAAAGATAAGCTTTTACGGCTTCACCTGAATGACCAGATAACGCGAAACGCTCCAGAAGTCCGTGGGATTTGTAATGCGAAGGATGTATTGCCCCTTCGAATCCTTGGCCAAGACATACGAACCATCAGGATGGGTGGTCAGGAGCTTGGCACTTTTGGCATAGAGCTTGATTTCCTTATCCTTACGGATGTCTATCTGTGTGAAGTAATCCTTGTTGAAATCATCGTTCTTCAGCACATCTCCCCCCTGAAGGATTTTCTGCTCTTTCAGCTCAGACTTCGTGCCATAGACGAACCATGCCGCATTCAAAGCCTTGTCCTGGGCATCCAACGTCCTTTCTTGGGCAGCATTCTCCGCTTGCAGCTCCTGCACGTTGCCCTGCAATCCGGCTACCGTCTCGTCCAGCTCCGCAATACGGATATTCTTGGCAGCCAGTTCCGCCTGCAACTCCTCCAAAGCCTTGGCCTTTTGAGCCAATTCGGCCGTCAGCGCCTCTACCGTCTTCTTCAATTGGGCAGAAGCATAGTTGCTGTTCTTCAACTTCTTCTGCAACTCTTCTATCTGCTCGCGGTTGCTCTTCATGGTATTGGCAATGAATGCCATGTCAGCCTTCAGTTTCTCAGCCGATGAAAGCCCCCCCTCACTGACAGCCTCAACTCTCCCCTCAGCCTCTGATATCAGCCTGAATCCTTCCTGAATGTTGTTGACAGACTGCATAATGTCTTCCAATTCAGCATTGCTCTTTGACAATTCGGCTCTCAGCGAATCGTTCTGCGCCTCCAGCTGCTGCTGTCTCTTTCCCATGTTGTCGCAGGCTCCAAATATGGCTGCACAAGCGACGGCCAATAATAGTTTCTTCATACTTCCTTACTAAATTTATTGATATTCTTCTTCCGTTCTGAAATTAGGGTCATTCCGCTCTGCCATTTTCCTTGTCGGCCCGTTTTTCTTTGCTGCTCTTTCCTGCCAACAGGATAACAATCTCGCCCCTTGGCTCTGTCTTCTGAAAATGGCTGATGACCTCTTCCAATGTGCCGCGTACACTCTCTTCATGCAACTTGGAGATTTCCCTGCAAACCACAACCTGCCGCTCGGCACCGAACAGCCCGGCAAACTGCACGAGCGTCTTGACCAACCGATAGGGCGACTCGTAGAAAATCATGGTACGCTCTTCCTCCAGCAAGGAGGCTATACGGCTCTGACGCCCCTTCTTCTGCGGGAGAAAACCCTCGAAACAGAAACGCTCGCAAGGCAATCCGCTGGCCACCAATGCGGGCACAAAGGCCGTAGGACCGGGCAGGCACTGCACCTCTATGCCGGCACGCACACACTCGCGGACAACCAAAAAGCCCGGATCAGAGATGCCCGGTGTGCCGGCGTCCGACACCAAAGCGACTGTAGCCCCTCCCCTGATGCGATTGACCACACCGTCCACCATCTGATGCTCGTTGAACTTATGGTGCGACTGCATGGCATTCTTTATCTCGAAATGTTTCAAGAGAATGCCCGTAGTACGGGTATCTTCAGCCAAAATCAGGTCTGCCTCCTTCAACACCCGGATGGCGCGCATCGTCATATCTTCCAGATTCCCCACGGGAGTAGGCACAACATAGAGTATTCCCATTCTTACATTTATCTAAAAACGCACAAATGTAGAAAGAAAACAACGGAATACAAATGAAAACAGGGAATATTTAACAGTTCTTGCACTTTGGAAGCCAAGCAGCTAAAATTTATCAAACAACTGCCAATTTTCGGAATACAAGTGTTACTTTTGCAGAGAAAAAATACTTCATTTCTTATGCTGGAAAAGAAAATAACCTTCGACACCTTCATCCGGGGACTCTTGGGAGCACTCTTCGCTGTCGGCATCTTCTGGTTGCTCAATCGGTTGAGCGGAGCCTTACTCCCGTTTTTCATCGCTTGGCTCATCGCCTATTTCCTCTACCCACTGGTGAAGTTTTTCCAATACCGGCTACGTTTCCGTAACCGGGTCGTATCAATCATCTCCGCCATGCTGCTTGTCATCGGTGTCATTACGACAGCCTGTATCCTCTTTGTCCCGGACATCGTCCAGGAGTTCATGCGGCTGAAAGACCTGCTGACGGTCTATTTTGCCAAAGGCAGCCAAAACGCCTCCATCCCCGGAACGATAGAAAACTTCATCAAAGAAAACATCGACTTCAACTACCTCCAGCAGCTGTTTTCTGAAGAGAATCTCTTCAACACTTTCCGTTCGGCCATGCCCGAGATGTGGAACCTCTTCTATCAGTCCGTCAACTTTGTGTTCAGCATATTCGCCTCATTCATCATCCTGCTCTACATCTTTTTCATTCTATTGGATTATGAAGCAATCTCCGAAGGATGGATCAAACTGGTCCCCTCCAAACACCGCCGGTTTGTGCAGGCTGTAGCCAATGATGTGCAGGTCAGCATGAACCGCTATTTCCGCGGTCAGGCACTGGTAGCCTTTCTGGTGGGCATCCTGTTCAGCATCGGCTTCCTGATTATAGATTTCCCTTTGGCCATCGGCTTCGGCCTGTTCATCGGCCTGCTCAACATGGTACCCTACCTGCAACTTGTCGCATTCGTCCCCACCATCCTGCTGGCCCTGCTGAAAGCGGCCGACACCGGTGAGAACTTCTGGTGGATACTCTTCGGTGCGCTATTGGTATTCTGCATAGTCCAGGTGATTCAAGACGGCTTCATTGTGCCAAAAATCATGGGCAAAATCACAGGGCTCAACCCCGCCATCATCCTCCTTTCGCTCTCTGTATGGGGCAGCCTGCTCGGCATCTTGGGCATGATCATTGCCCTGCCACTCACGACACTGATTGTAGCCTATTACAACCAGTACCTCCACTACGAAGAGCGCCGGCACAAGCTACAGCCACCGGATGCTGCTCCTACAACTTACCCCGAAAGCCAAAAGGAAGTTCCCTAAAAAGCGGCAAAAGACAAGCTTTCAACAGGCTTTTTTTATCACTTTCACGAAAAAACTCCCTAAAAGTTTGGCTATTTCAATGAAAGGCAGTATCTTTGCACCCGCTTAACGGCAAACAACAGGTTTGATTCGCTAGCTCAGCAGGTAGAGCACAACACTTTTAATGTTGGGGTCCTGGGT
>CAZTPB010000095.1:0-7905 GCA_964614555.1 uncultured Bacteroides sp. | reverse complement strand
AGCGGTTGGCCTGGGCTATGGCTTCCTGACGCTTGACTTCCACCAGACTGTCCGGCTCACTCATTTTCACATACTTGAATTCGATGATGTAGCTGTGCAGCATATCCTTGTAGATGTCCAGTTCGGGGCGGAGGAACAGGTCGAGATAGCCTGTAGGGATGTCCTGCTCGGAGATGGCACGGTAGAAACGGTTCAGCGAAGTCATGGCCAGTGTGAAGCCGTGCACGAACGACTCCCCCTTCTGCTTGTCACGCTGTGAGGCGTAGCGGTGCAGACACTCGGCAATGTAGCCGAAGTATTCCTTCCAAGCCCCCCGATAGGCCAATTTTGAAGAGAGTTCACTGCGGATATAGTCCTCCTGTGTGAGTGCTTCTTTCTCGTAAGTCTCCAACAGGTAGTTGTAGAGTTGTTCGCGCACCACCTGGTTGGGGATTATCAGCTTGGTGTTGCCTTGTATCGTTCCGTCGATGCTCAGCATTCCGAAGTAATATAGCAGGCTCACGAAGTTACGCGGGTCGGTGATGCTGCGGGCCGGGAAGCCGGTCTTCAGTTCGGCTGTGATATAGCCCTGCTCCGCAATCTTGCGGATAATGGAGGCATCGTGTCCGAACTCACTGTCGCGACGTACCAGCATCCGCAGCTTGTTGTAGTCTGTGCGGATGTTGTCCTCCAGCATATAGTCGGGATAGTCCCCTCCGTTGCGGATATAGTTATCGACGAAATAGAGCACCATGCAGGAGTTGTACATTGTAGTACGACCGTAACTCTTTTGAGCAAAACAATAGTTGTCATACCATGGTTTCATGCCCTCTATCAGTTCATCAGTCGTATGATGGAACTCACAGGTAGTGCGGTAGTAGTCCAACATTTCCCGCACATCACTCTCAGTAAAGCCCATGAAAGAGTTGAACTCCGGCGACATGGAGTAGTTGGTGCCGATGTTGAATCCGCTGGTCACATCGTCCATCGTCACGGGACTGACACCGGTGACGAAGCAGCGTTCGATGGCAGATTCAGTCCCCGCTTTTACGGTATTGAAGAACTTGCGGAAATAGCCCTCGCCGTGTGTCTCGCTCTCATAGTCCTTCAAGCGGGTGGCATCGGAGAGAATGTCGTTGGTGAAATGGTCGTATTCATCGATGAAGAGGTATATTTTACGACCGACTTTGGTGCACTCATCAATCAGCAGTTGCAGTTGTTCCACTGCTCCGTTACGGAGTTTTAACCTCTCCTTAATGCCCTCCGGTAACAAAGGTTTATAGATGTCGCAAAACGATTCGAAATGAATACTGCAATGCACATCCATCGACCCCTTGTAATTACCTAATGAACCATCGATAACCGAGAAGTTCAATCCTATAATCAAATAAGAATTACGCTCTTCTGTCGGGTGGTCGCCAATGTATAGTCCGCCAAATAACTTCTCAAAATCATCCGCTTTGTTGATGTCATAGTAATGTTTCAGCATGGAGAGCGTGAGGCTCTTGCCGAAGCGTCGCGGGCGGATGAAGAAGAAGAATTTGTTGGCTGCTTCCAACTCAGGAATAAAAGCAGTTTTGTCCACAAAATAGCAATTATCTCTGCGGACACTGGCATAGTTTGACATCCCATAAGGGATACGTTTACGACGGACGGGCTGTGACGGTTTCATATACTTTTCTTCCTTGTTACATTACAACGGAGCAAAGATAATAGTTTTTTTTCAGCAAACCATAAGAATGAGCTTTTTCTAACATAAAAGTCCGTTTTTTCTTTCAAATTCGCTTGTAGCCAGAATCTATACTTCATCGGCAAAGTTGAATATAGATTGAATGGCCGGTGAATGTTATATAATGAGAAGCAGGGCTTTGCTTGGGGGCAAAAAAGACTCAATTCTGCTTTTTTAAACACTAAAATTTGCACGTGTCGAATTTAAACATTACCTTTGCCCAAGAAAAAAAGGACGAGAAGGGGTTCCGACACGAACAATGTCGGAATTCTTTTTTGTTTTATCTGTGTCTGCAGCGGCCATGGAATTGACGGGAGAATGCAGACACGAAAGTAAGGAACCTTAAATTGTGTAACAAATTAAAAATGGAGGAATAAATTATGGCTTATATGTCAGAAGAAGGCTACAACAAACTGGTGGCCGAACTTAGAGAAATGGAAACAGTGCAGCGACCTGAGATTTCACGTCAGATTGCAGAAGCACGCGACAAAGGAGACCTCTCGGAAAATTCGGAATATGATGCTGCCAAAGAGGCGCAGGGTATGTTGGAGATGAAAATCAACAACCTGAAGGCTATCATCAGCGAGGCCAAGATTATTGATACGTCGAAACTGGACACCAGCACAGTGCAGATACTTTCAAAGGTGGAGATGAAGAATGTGAAGAACGGTATGAAGATGGTATATACCATAGTGTCGGAAAGCGAAGCCAACCTGAAGGAAGGAAAAATATCGGTGAATACACCCATTGCACAGGGACTGTTGGGCAAGAAGGCAGGTGATATCGCAGAGATTACCATCCCGCAGGGAAAGATTAGTCTGGAGATTATGAACATTTCGTATTAACCCATTCATGTGAATAGCGTCATGGCAAGTATTTTCAGTAAGATTGTAGCCGGAGAGATTCCGAGTTACAAGGTGGCGGAGAACGGGCAGTTTTATGCTTTCCTCGACATCAATCCTCTGCAGAAGGGGCATACGCTGGTGATTCCTAAGCGTGAAGTGGATTACATTTTTGACCTTGAGGACGACGAACTGGCAGCTATGCACATTTTTGCCAAACAGGTTGCTGGTGCCATCAGACAGACATTTGCGTGCAAGAAGGTGGGGGTGGCAGTTGTCGGCCTGGAAGTGCCTCATGCACATATCCACCTCATTCCCATCAATGAGGAGCGGGATATGGTCTTCTCCAATCCGAAACTGAAACTCACGGCTGAAGAAATGGCTGAGATTGCCCGGAAAATCGGTCAGAATTTATAAAACTTCCCCACGATGAGACGCTGCTTACAGACACTGCTGCTGGCTCTTCTGCTGTTTCCTTGGGAAACGGCCGGGGCTTATGCTGTGGAGACGTGTCTGCAAGAAGTGGTTGCTAACGGACAAACAGGTGGGGGACAATTCCCTTTTCCGGAAATCCCTTTCTCGCTGCAAACGCCTGAAGCCCGCAAGGATTATTTGTTGAGGCATTATTGGGATAAGTTCGATTTTGCTGATGGGGAACTGTTGGCCGACAAGGACATTACAGAACAAGGATTTGTCAACTTCATCGCTCTGGTGGGTGACGGACAGACGGATGGTGAATTGGCCACTGCTGCCATGAATGCTTTCTGCAGGCGGATGACACTTCGAGCAGAAGCCCGTAAGGTGTTCTTGCCCATGGCCAAAGATTATCTGTTCAATGTGCACTCTCCCTTGTACAACGAGACTACCTACGCTCTGTTCTTGCATGGTCTGACGCTTGTTTCCGAGAGACTGGACGAAGCAGAACGGCATCGGACTGCCTTTCTTCTGAAGTTGATAGAGCGTAACCGGCCTGGTGAAAAGGCTGCTGATTTCAGCTATTATCTGTCTGACGGGCAACAGAAAAGGCTGAGTGGCATGACTGTCCGTGGAGAACGTCTCGTGCTGCTTTTTTATGACCCGGAGTGTGAACAATGCAACGAGATGCTCAATCGGATGAAGAATGACACCCGATTGGCAGAAGCTGTCCGCCAGGGAAGACTCACGGTCCTTGCCATTTATACAGAAGGTGACGAGCAGGTGTGGCGGGATGCGTTGGATGAACTTCCACAAGAGTGGATTGTGGGCACTGACCGCCATGTGATAAAGGACAAGCTCCTCTATGACCTTAAAGCCATGCCTTCACTCTATTTGCTTGATAAAGATAAACGGGTGTTGGTGAAGGATGGGGGATATGAGGAAATCATGAGTTATTAGACCTGCTTGCTTTTCACAAAATATTCATTGAACACGATGCCTGCCACTATCAGTGTGAGGCCGATGTAGGTGGTGACCACAATCTCTTCGCCCAACACGGCTGACACAAAAAAGAGCGAAAGGAAAGGCGAAAGGTAGCAAAGCTGGTTGATGAGGGCCGGATTGTTGGTGGTGCGCATGGCCAACCCGAAACAGACAAATGGGATTCCCATTTCAAAGGCTCCTACATACATTCCCGAAAGGATGCCTGGAAGGGTGGCCAGATTGACTCCCGCAAACAGGGCGATGATTGATAGATAGATGCTTCCGAAAAGGAAACTCATAAAGCAAGCCACAGTGGCATCGGCCTTGTGGCTGTTTTTGTTGTTCACCATCCAATAGGTAGCCCACAATACGGCACTCGTCAGTCCCAATCCTAACCCGATGGGGGAGATGTCCAGATGACCGGTCTGTCTGCCTCCCGCAGAAATCAGCACCAATCCACCTAACGAGATGAACATACCGATATATTTCTTGGCTGGAATCCGTTGCTTGGCAAACATGGCCAGCAGGATGAGCAGGCATATGGGCCAAAAGTAGTTGACCGGCTGTGCCACTTGTGCAGGCAGCAGGTCATAGGATTTGAAGAGTACCAGGTAATAGGCTACAGGATTCAGAAAGCCCAATAGGGCAAAGTAGCCCCACGTCCGTAGGGGCAAGGCTTTTACTGCCCCCCACCGATGTCCGGCGGTGAGCACAAGGGTAAAAATGAGCAAGGAGGTGAGGCTGGCCACCAACAGCATTTCAAAATGTGTCAGATATGACAACGCTACCTTGAAGGCCGTAGCCACGGTGGACCAACTGAGCACAGCGGCTCCGGCCAACAGGGTAGCTTTATTGTTTGGGGACATAATCAGAACATTTTAAACGTTTGTCGATGTCTATCACACCTCTTCTCCCTTTAAAGTGGCCGATGATGCTCCGGTAATGCGTACTTGTACGAAGTCTCCGATATGGTGTTTGCCCCGGTCGAATACAACGACACGGTTCTGTTCGGTACGTCCTACCAGCTGTTCGCGTGAGCGCTTGGAAAATCCCTCTACCAGCACTTCATACGTATTGCCTATACAACGTTGGTTGGCTTCTGCCGAAAGCTGGTTCTGCACCTCGATGATTTCGTTCAAGCGGCGGATTTTCACCTCTTCGGAAATGTCGTCCGGCAAATGTTTGGAGGCGTATGTTCCCGGACGTTCGCTGTATTTGAACATGAAGGCCGAGTCGTAGCCGCATTCACGCATCAGTGAGAGTGAAAGCTGATGATCTTCTTCTGTCTCTGAATGGAAACCGCTGAAAATGTCTGTGCTCAATCCACAATCGGGGATGATGCGGCGGATGGCCTCCACGCGGTCAAGATACCATTCGCGGGTGTATTTGCGGTTCATCAGTTTGAGGATGCGGCTGCTTCCGCTCTGCACGGGCAGATGTATGTGACGGCAGACGTTGGGTTCTTCGGCTATCACATGCAGTGTCTCGTCACTCATATCCTTGGGGTGCGAAGTGGTGAAGCGGATGCGTACTCCCCGTGCCGCTTGTGCCACCTTGCGGAGCAACTGGGGGAAAGTGATGGTTTCTCCTTCGCGCTCGAAACGGTATGAATTGACATTCTGTCCGAGCAGGGTGATTTCCTTGTAGCCTTTGGCCACAAGATCCGCCACTTCGTTGAGAATGCTCTCTACATCACGGCTGCGCTCACGGCCGCGGGTATAGGGTACGATACAGTAGTGGCAGAAGTTGTTGCATCCGCGCATGATGCTGACGTATCCTGACACTTGATTCCCACAGATGCGGGCGGGAATCACTTCGCGATAGGTCTCCGTAGTGGAGAGTTCCACATTGATGGCTTTCAGCCCCATCTCCGTCTGGGCTATCAGGTCGGGTAGTGAAAGGTAAGCGTCAGGGCCAGCCACCAGATCCACATGATGATTGCTGATAAGGTCGTCCTTCACACGTTCGGCCATACATCCGAGGACACCCACGATAAGGCTCTTTTTTTTCTTCCGTAGGGCATGAAAAAAATCCAGACGGTTCAGGATTTTCTGTTCGGCATTGTCGCGTATGGAGCAAGTGTTCAGAAACACGGCATCAGCCTCGTCAAGCGATTCGCACACTTCATAGCCGGCCATCTGCATGATGGAGGCTATCACTTCACTGTCGGCTACATTCATCTGGCAGCCGTAAGTCTCAATGAAGAGTCTCTTGTTCTCAGTTGCGGATTTTAAGTCCGCTCCTTGTTCATTCTGCATAATTGTTCTTCTTAAAAATTGCGCTGCAAAGATAGTGCAAGGTGCGTGGAGAACAAAATAAATCCGAATTTATTTTTGATGAGGGGTTTAGTTGCCCCTTCTCTCCTAAAAAAATATAATTTACGGAACCGTTTCTTTGTCTCTTGGTGAATTAGGGCTACCTTTGAAGAGAAATATCCCTTTTGAAAAAGCATACCGAAGATGAAAGAACTGTTGCAAATCTTTTGTAGGAACACCGGGCAGGATGTGGAAGTGACGGCTGGCAGCAGCCTGTTGGAGGTGTATCAGGCAAGTGGGCTGGCATTGCCCTACGGGCCTACCAGTGCCAAAGTGAACAATGTGGTGGAGGGGCTGAACTTCCGGGTATATCACAATATGGATGTGGAATTTCTCGACCTGACATCTGCGTCGGGAATGCGTACTTACATCCGGTCGCTATGTTTTGTGCTTTGCAAGGCTGTGGAGGACCTTTATCCCGAAGGTTTCATCAAATTGCAGCATCCGGTGTCGAAGGGGTTTTATTGCTCGCTCTTCATCGGCAGTCCGGTGGGTGATGCCGAGGTGGCACGCATCAAAGAGCGGATGCAGGAAATCATTGAAGCCCGCATACCCTACCGTCGTATGGAGGTGAAGACGGATCAGGCTGTGCGCCTTTTCCGTCAGCGGGGCATGCATGACAAAGCTACTTTGCTGGAGACATCCGGCTCGATTTATACTTATTATTATAGGTTGGGCGAAACGGTGGATTACTACTATGGAAGCCTGCTGCCCCACACGGGCTATCTGCACTTGTTTGATCTGGTGCCCTACGGCGAAGGCATCTTGCTGCGTTATCCTGATGCCAACGACCCTGTACGGTTGGGCGAGATGGTAAGGCAGGACAAGATGCTTGATGTATTTCGCGAACACAGTCGCTGGCACGACATCTTGGGGGTGCGTACAGTGGGCGACATCAATATATCCTGCCTTGAAGGACATGCTACCGACCTTATCAATGTGTCGGAAGCCCTACAGGAGAAGAAAATAGCCCGTATTGCCGACGAAATCTATGCCCGCAAGGGGGTGAAAGTGGTGTTGGTGTCCGGCCCGTCTTCTTCGGGAAAGACTACCTTCAGCAAACGTTTGTCGGTGCAGCTGATGACCAATGGCATACGCCCCTATGCCCTTTCGTTGGATGACTATTTTGTCAACCGGCAGGACACACCGCGTGACGAGAACGGTGAGTATGACTATGAGTCGCTCCATGCCCTTGACCTTGACTTCTTCAACAAACAGTTGCAGGCACTTATCCGGGGCGAAGAGGTGGAACTGCCACGTTTCAACTTCACCACCGGACTGCGGGAGTTCAGGGGAGAACGGCTGAAACTGTCCGAAAACGCTGTGCTGATACTCGAAGGCATACATGCGCTGAACCCGGCACTGACTCCACAGATTGCCGAGGAGAGCAAATACCGCATCTACGTCTCGGCGCTGACCACCATCCAACTGGACAATCATAACTATATCCCTACGACAGACAACCGGCTGCTGCGGCGCATCATCCGCGACTACAAATACCGGGGCTATTCGGCAGAAGAGACTATCAGCCGATGGCCCAGTGTACGCCGGGGAGAGGACAAGTGGATATTCCCCTATCAGGAAAATGCTGATGCCATGTTCAATTCGGCACTGTTGTTTGAACTGGCCGTCATCAAAGAAC
>CAZTPB010000094.1:0-7912 GCA_964614555.1 uncultured Bacteroides sp. | reverse complement strand
CCAACCTTATTAACCTTAAATCTAATACCATGAAAAACTTGATGCAAAGGTACGGCTTTTTGCGGAATCTGCAAGAGAAAAGCCTATAATTTTATGTTATACAACATATTTTTTTGATTTGCATCAAGAAATCTTCCTATAAAGAGAGTTCGAACCCGAGACTTTCCACTGCCTGACGGAGGGCTTCCTTGTCCGGCTGACCGGCAATGACGGCTTTGCCTGACGCGAGATCGACATGCACTTCATCCACCCCCGGCAACGAGGCTATGGCCCGCTCCACATTCGTGCGGCAATGGTTGCAGCTCATGCCCTTGATGTGGACTGTGAGCGTATCTTCAGCCTCACGTTCAGTACCGTAGCCGGAAGCTGTCGTGTGGCAACCGTCGCACGGGCATTCAGCAGCCTCCTCTTTCCCGTTTGTATGACAGCAGGCACATTCCTCCTTATGCCGGTAGCGGCGTATGAGCGCATTGGCGAGCAGTGCCATGAGCAGCAAGGAGCATCCGATATTGAAATAAGCGGGAGCCGTGTGGCAGCACTGCTGTATGGCTTCCAGATGGGCCGTGAACCATTCGCGCGGCAAGAGCCAATCGACCGCCAGGCCGAAACCTACCGCTCCGCCAACAATGGAGAGCAGGTAGAAAAACAGGGTGCGACGCCCCATCACCTTGCTGATGACCAGCATGGAAGCGGCATTGACTGCCGGACCGGCCATCAGGAGCACCAGTGCCGTGCCGGGAGAAAGCCCCTTCAGCATCAGTGCCATGGCTATGGGGATAGAGCCGGTGGCACAGAGATACATCGGCACGGCAAAAGCCAGCACCAGCAGCATGCTGAGCAGGGGGTTGCCGGCAAACAGTGCGAAGAACGAATCGGGGACAAAGACGGTGATGAGCCCTGCTATGACCAGCCCCAAAAGAAGCCAACGGCCAATGTCCTGCATCATCTCCACAAAGGCATAGTGCAACGCACTCTTCAACTTCTGCACCAGAGAGAGTGGGGAGGCATCAGCCTTCGCATCCGTCGTTCGGGAGGGGCGGGCAGCCCCTTCTTCCTTATCGGTAAGATTGACCAGGCATCCGCCAAACAGGGCCGTCACCAAAGCGGCCAACGGACGTACAATGGCAAAAGGAAGACCCATCAATGAATAGGTGGCGATGATGGAATCTACTCCTGTCTGTGGCGTGGCTATGAGGAACGATATGGTGGCTCCACGCGAAGCTCCCTCACGGCGCAACGACATGGCTGTAGGTATCACCCCGCACGAGCACAACGGCAGGGGGATGCCTAACATGGCGGCGTTGAACACCGAGCGGAACGACCGCCCTCCCAGATAGCGCTGATAGAGTGTAGCCGGTACAAAGGCGTGCATCACTCCGGCCAGCAGGAATCCCAGCAGCAGGTAGGGCGACATCTCATTGATCAGTTCGATAATCTCTCTCATAAGTCTAATCTCAATACGGTCATTTACAATCTGTCGGCATATATCTCCGCCATCAGTTTCTGATAGCGGCTCTCCAATTGAAGGTAGTCGAGTTTGCGACGGACAAGTGCTTCCAACTCTTCGTAATATTCATGCCATGAGATTTCTCCCCCCTGTAGCGATTGGGACAACAGGGTGAACGAGCGTTCGATAAGGGGCAGGTCATAGACCTCCATGGCCTCCTTTACCTGACGGGCCTCGTTGTAGAGTCCCTGCAACTGTGCTTCAACCTGCAAGGCCAGTTCTTCCTGACGCAAAGCGGCACTGACCGAACGGGCACGGGCGGCCTTTACCTTATGGCGGTTTTCGAACAAAGGCAGCGAGGCACCGACAATGAATCCGTTCAGCTCTTCACCGGGAGCCGTGTTGCGGCGGTAGCCTACAGCCAGCTTGGGCAACCATCCGGCTTGCTCCACCGACACTAATTTGCGGGCAGCGTCACTTGTAGAGGCAGCCTCCTGCAGCTCGTGCCGGGCGGGGATGACCTCGTCGCGTACCACTTCATACGACGGCAGTTCGGGCACCAGAGGATATTCGCCTGTAGTCAGTTCGGGCAGGTAGTGTCCTGCATTCATGGCCAGCAGGCGCTGGAGCAACAGGCGGTGTTCTGAAGCATTGTTTGCCAGCTCTGTCCGCAGCGACATCTGATTGAGTTGTGCCCGATTGGCTTCCAAAGCCGTGGCATCGCCCGATTGCAGACGTTTGTCCGAACGTGCCGCCAGACTGTCTGCATTGGTGGCCAACAGGCGGATGATCTGTTCCTGCCGGTTCAATCTTATCAAATCCAGGCAGAGCACCTTTGCCTCCAACAGGATGTTCCGTCGTTCGGCTGCATAGCGCGATTGGGCTGCGTTGGCCTGCAAGCGGTTGTAGCGGCTGCGGGCGGCATAGGCCGTGGGAAAGTCAAACTCCTGTGTCACTACCAGCTCGTCTTCGGCATCCGAAGTTTGCTTGCTGTATTGGCGCACATATTCGACCGACGGGTCAGAAAGGTTGTTTTCGGCCTTGGCTTCCAGCACCTCTGCTGTCTGCTCCTGCCGGGCGGCCTGCAAAGAAAGGTTGTTCTGCTCAATCTCTTTCAATATTTGTGCAATAGGGTCTGCACTTTGCGCACCGGCTACGAGGCTGCCGGTCAGGCATACTACAATGCTTAAAAATCTTTTCATGCGTCTTTCTTACTTGTTGGTTTACTGTTTGTCATCAGATAAACAATCGGAATGATGAAACCGTTCAATAGAGTCGATGTAAGAAGTCCTCCCAATATCACTTTGGCCATAGGGCTTTGTATCTCGTTGCCGGGCAAATCGCCTCCGACAGCCAGGGGTATCATGGCCAGGGCGGACGAAAGGGCTGTCATCAGGATGGGGTTGAGGCGGTCGAGCGAACCTTCCACTACACTCTCATACAAGCCCATGCCCAGCCCGCGAAGCCGGGTGTAGTTGGAGATGAGCAGCATGCCGTTGCGTGTGGCGATGCCGAAGAGGGAGATGAAACCGATAATGGCCGGGATGCTCACCTCGCCCGTAGTCAGGCACAGGGCAAAGACTCCGCCTATCAGGGCCAACGGCAGATTGAGCAATATCACTCCGCTCTCGATGACACTCTTGAACTCCATATATAATAATAGGAATATGACTATGATGCTCATCAGGGAGGTGAACAGCAGGGTGCGTGAAGCTGTCTGCTCGCTCTCGAACTGTCCGCCGTACTCGATGTGATAGCCTTCGGGAAGCACGATTTCCGCCTCTATTTTCTCACGGATGTCTTCCACCACACCCCGCAAGTCGCGCCCGGAGGTATTGGCCGAGATGACCACCTTCCGTTTCACATTCTCGCGGCTGATGGTGTTTGGACCCATGGATGAGGCCACTTCGGCCACTTGGCTCAGAGGCACTTTTCCTTCGGGGGTGTCTATCATCAGCGAGCGCACCTTCTCCATACGGTCGCGCTTGTTTCCTGCTGTACGCACCACCAGGTCGAAAGTCTTCCCTTCTTCATAGACCTGGGAAACCACCTCACCACCCATCGCCACAGAGACATACTCGGCAAACTCGGGCAAGGTGATGCCGTAGCGTGCCAGCATTTCCCGCCGGGGGATAATCTTCAGTTCCGGACGCTCTATCTGTTGCTCTACATTGAGGTCGGCTATCCCTTCCACTTCACTGACAGCCTCCTTTATCTGGTTGCCGATGGCAAACATACGGTTGAGGTCTGTGCCAAACAGCTTGATGGCTATGCTGGCCTTCGTCCCACTCAACATGGCATCGATGCGGTGACTGATGGGCTGGCCGATTTCCACGTTGGCTCCCACCAGGGTGGAGAGTTTGTCGCGCACTTCTGCCGTCACCTCTTCCCGCGAACGGTCTTTCAGCGTAAAAGGAGCCTCTATCTCCGAGGTGTTCACCCCAAGGGCATGCTCGTCCAGCTCCGCCCGTCCCGTCTTGCGGGCTACAGTCTCTATCTCAGGTACAGTCAGCAGCAGTTCTTCGGCACGTCGTCCGATGCGGTCGCTTTCTTCCAAAGAAATGCCGGGCAGCGAGCTGACATTGATGGTGAATGAACCTTCGTTGAACGGAGGCAGAAAGCTGCGTCCCAAGGTGAAGAAAAGGCCTAAGGATACGACGAAAAGCGTCACAGTCCCACCCAAGACAGCCTTGCGATGGCGCAACGACCATTCCAGTGCCTTGCGGTAATGCTGTTTGAGCCAACGGGCTACGAAGGCTTCACGCTGGCCTTCCCCGTTTTTCCCCTCCTTGCCAAGCAGATAGCTGCACAGGACGGGGGTCAGTGTCAGAGCCACCACCGTGGAGGCGAACAATGCTACAATAAAAGCGATGCCCAACGGCACCAGCATGCGTCCCTCCATGCCTGTGAGGAAAAAGAGCGGCACAAAGCTGGCAACTATAATCAGGGTGGAATTGAGGATGGGCATACGTACCTCGCGGCTGGCTTCGAAAACGACATCGGTCACCGGACGACGCTCGTGTGCCGGCAAAAGACGGTTGACACGCAGGTGCTTCCACACATTCTCCACATCCACGATGGCGTCGTCCACCAACGACCCGATGGCAATGGCCATACCGCCCAGGCTCATGGTGTTGATAGAGAGCCCCATGTAGTGCAGGGCAAGCAGAGAGAAAACGAGTGAAAGGGGGAGCGTCACCAAGGATATGAACGTGGTACGCACATTGGCCAAAAAGAGTGCCAGAATGATGACTACGAAAATGGCTCCTTCGAAAAGCGAATCCTTGACATTGCCGATGGAACTTTCGATGAAGCGCGACTGACGGAAGATGTCCGTCTTCACCTCTACATCCGCCGGCAATGTCTGCTTCAGTTCGGCTAAAGCTGCATCAATGCGTTCGGTCAGTTCCAATGTACCCGTCTGTGGTTGCTTGGTGACAGTGATGAGCACGGCGGGCTTTCCTTCCACCGAGGCACAACCCAGTTTGGGCTCTTGTGCTCCGACACATACTTCAGCGACATCCCCCAGCATCACGGGCATCTTCCCTGCACGCTTGATGACGGCCTTGGCCAGTTCCTCTACCCGGTCGGTAGAGACCAATCCGCGCACAATGTATTCATTGCTGTATTCATAGAGCACGCCTCCGTTGGTGTTGACATTCATGTTGCGGGTTGCGTCCAACACTTCATCTGCCGTCACACCGTAGTGTTTCATGCGGGCAGGGTCTATCTGTATCTGATACTCCTTCACATCGCCGCCCAGCACTGCCACCTGTGCCACACCTCCCATCGACAGCAGGCGCGGACGCAGGGTCCAATCGGCCAAGGTACGCAAATCCAACATTGACGTGCTGTCTGCTGTCAGGCCGATAATCATCAGTTCGCCCAGGATGGACGACTGTGGCCCCAATGTGGGTTTGCTGACATTGTCCGGCAACTCTTCTGTCACCACAGCCAGCTTTTCCGACACAATCTGGCGGGCCAGATAAATGTCTGTGCCCCAGTCGAACTCTACCCATACGACAGAAAAGCCATTGGTTGACGATGAGCGTACACGCCTTACGTGGGTGGCTCCATTGACGGCCGTTTCTACAGGGAATGTCACTAATTGCTCCACCTCTTCGGCAGCCATGCCGTTGGCTTCGGTCATAATCACTACAGTAGGGGCATTCAGGTCGGGGAAAACATCTACTTCTGTATGAAAGGCCGTGTAGATGCCCCCCATCATCACAAGCAGGCTGACCGCCAGCACCAGCAGGCGGTTGTGCAATGAAAAATGTATTATCTTGTTCAGCATAACGTCATTTACGAGGTACTATTTGCAATGTACAATTCACAGTTCATTCACCCTCTGCATCAATGTTCATGGCTATGTCCCGGAATGGCCTTGCTGGCTGAGGCCAGCCTTATCTGATAGGCGCCTTGGGTGACCAGCCGTTCGCCGGCTTTCAGTCCGGAGAGGATTTCTACTTCATGTCCATTGTCGGCACCGATGTTCACCTCACGCCGCTCGTAGCATGATTCATCCAACTGTACGTAGGCATAGTGTATCCCTTGTTCTTCGGTCAGTGCAGTCAGCGGGAGCACCAGTGCCTCCGGCTTTTCGTCCGCCAATAACCATATTTCGGCATATGAACCGGGTACCAGTCCCTCGCGGTTGTCCAACTCAAACGTGACGGGCAGGTAATACGAATCTCCTCCCGCCGTATGCCCGTAAGAGAGCATCCGTCCGTTCAGTTCGTCAAGCGTATATACCTGTTTGTGATAAGTCGTGCGGAAATTGGCCGAACGGATGCGGCTGAGAGCCGCATAATGCCTTTCCGGCACATCGGCCCGGAGGTAGATGCGGCAAGTGCAGGCGATTTCCAGCAGCGGCTGGCCCACACTTACATAGTCGCCCTCGCTCACCAGACAGCTCTTGATGTATCCGTCGATGGTGGCTTTGACGGCTGATCCCCGCTTGTCTGATTTGTCTGCCGAAAGGGCTTCATAGGTAAGGCGGGCATTCTCGTATGCCTCTTTGATGCGGATAAAATCCTTTTCCGACACGATTTTCTCTTCCACCAATTTGGCGGCACGCTCATACTCGTGCCGTGCGGCTTCATAAGCGATGCGTGCACGCTCCACCGGACTCCCTTCTGCCATATTGCCTGATGAGATTGTCAGCAGTTGTGCCCCTCGGCCTACGTGCAGACCGTTTGTCAGGGGTTTGTTGAAGTGTACGGTGCCGGCAACATTGGCTACGACCACTGCCTCTTCTCCTTGGGCAGAGACCAACTCTCCACTGACGGGAATCACCTGACGGAATGGTTGTGGCTTGAGTACTTCCGTCAGCACTCCACTGGCCTTGGCCTGTTCGGGTGTGAGAAGAATCTCTCCGGCACTTCCCTGTCCGTGTTCCTCAGATTCTGTATGGGAATGCCCGTGTTCGTCTTCTGCCTCATGGTGTTGCTCATGATTGTGCTCCACCGCATGGTCGTGACCCTTATGGGCTTCATGGTCGTGACCGCCACATGCTGTCAGTCCGAACATGACAATGCAAAGGCACATCACCAGCTTGATGCCGGCCTCACTGATGGTGATAAGCCGCTGCTTGTAGAGATCTCCCACTCCTTTCTTGAATGTCTTCTTGCTTACACCGAACGTGGCATAGATGGCTTCAGCCGGACTCTTGTCGTGCAGATGCAGGATGCCTCCATGCTCCTGAAGGTAGTCATGCAGTTGTGCAGAGAAGTCTGCCACCTTGCCGTATCCTGTCCGTTGCAGCGTCAGATCTATCTTTCCGTCCTCACGCACTTGCTTCACATAGGCTGTGAGCCGCATCCCGGCGGCAAGTGGAACAAATATCTCGCTATCATAAATCAATCCGCCAAACTGATTGTCAACAATGGTCTTTACCCCCAAGTCTGTCTTCTGCCAGACAAGTACCTCCACTTCATCGCCCGGTGCATACGGTGGCCTCTCCCGGCTGAGGAAACGTTCTACCTTGGCCGATGCCATGATGCGGTAGCTCTCTTCATCCAAGTGGGCATGAACGAGGTATTTCTTCCCCTGTTGCATCCGCATCTTCTGCTCCCGGAAGGGCACGAAGAGGTCTTTCATCAGTCCCCAGTTCAAGAATGCTCCGTATTGGTTCGTCCAGGCGACTTCCAGATAGGCGAATTCACCTACTTGAACCAATGGCTCTAGCGTAGTGGCTACCAGACGTTCTTCATTGTCGAGATAAATAAATACATTCAGTATGTCGCCCGGCTGGCATCCCTCGGGCACATAACGCTGGGGTAACAGGATTTCACCGTCGTCATCCCCATCCAAGTAAACTCCAAAATCGACTGTTTTCACTACAGTCAGTTGGTTGTATCGTCCTAATTTTATGTGACTCATTTTGTCTTAACATTATAAATGCGTGCAAAGATAGCTAAAATCTTTCTTATGCATGGAAGGGAGCTGACTAAAAAATGCAAA
>CAZTPB010000093.1:0-7929 GCA_964614555.1 uncultured Bacteroides sp. | reverse complement strand
TGAACAGACCAAAATGGTGGCAGTGATGGATGCCGATCACAAGGGGCAAGAGCAGATCATATTGATGAATTATACCACTTCAAAGGCTTTGACGGAATTCTTTGAAAATAAATTGGGCAGTCAGGCCAATGTAATCCGTAACAACAACGATTTCATTGTAGAGTTGAACAACATTTCGAAACTGAAATCGCGTATTTCCAATCTGGAGCTGATGAATGAAGGGGGAAACAGTGAAGTCAACGAGTTGTTGGAGCAGACCCGACAGGAACTTGTTGAAGCTGAACAGCGTATCCGTCAGATAACACACGATATTGTGGCAGAGAGCAGCACGGTCAACAATGTGGATATCAGAAGCCTTATCAGCCAATGGCTGGAACAGGTTGTATTGTTGGAGAAGAGCCAAGCAGAAATGCAGGCTATGGACATTCGCCGGAAGAATTTGGACGATGATTTTCTCTATTTCTCCCCTATCGGTGCTACAATCAATCGTAAAGAGCGTCACATCGGTTTTATAGAAGGCAACTATATGGAGATGCTGAAGGCATTGAATGCTGCCCGTTTGCGTCGTCGTAATCTGCAGATGACGACAGCTACATTGCGTGTCCTCAATCCTCCCTTGTTCCCTTTGACTGCTATGCCTACCAACCGGTTGCTGATACTGTTGGCTACCTATGCACTGACATTTTTCTTCATTGCCGGTTATTTCTTCCTGATAGAGTTGCTTGATCATACATTGCGGGATCGTCGTCGTACGGAGAGCATCACAGGCGGGCGTGTGTTGGGTGCATTCCCGAAGGAAAGCACGCTCCGTTACCGTAGGTTCAACAAGATTATCAATGACATGGCCATGCGTCATTTGAGTAAAACATTGCTTCCCTACTTCAAGAATGGTCAGCAAAATGTGGTGAACTTGCTCAGTACAGAGGAAAAGGATGGAAAGAGTCTTGTAGCCAATGAATTGGAAGAGTATTGGAATTCTTTGGGATTGTCTGTCCGTCGCCTGACTTATGATGAGGATTTCCTGTCAGAAGACAGCAAGTATGTTTTGGCAGAGAAAGCGTCAGACCTTTGTCCGGATATAGCCAATGATGAGATATTGCTGATTGAGTATCCTTGTCTGAAGGAGTATTCTGTTTCTCCCTCATTGTTGAATATGGGTACAGTCAATCTGATGATAGCTCGTGCAAACCGTGCATGGAAAGATACCGACCAAAAGGTGTTCAACGAGTTGCGTAAGAATTTGTCGGAAGAAAAGCAGGCTTCTTTCTTCATTTATCTGACACAGGCCGACCGCAATGCTGTAGAAGAGTTTACCGGCCAGTTGCCACCATATACCATATTCAAGAACTTCATTTACCGTATGTCTCAGTTGGGATTGACTTCAGTGGAATACAAGCATGCAAAATAAGAGGCTGTGATAATGGAAGGTTTTCTGTTCAAAGTCAAAGAGCACTTTCGTGGAAGGTGGATTGTACTGATTCTATTGTTGGTCGGTTCACTTTTCTGTACGCTTTATGCAGCTAATGGAAATTTTCCGTTAGCTGCAGCTATTTGTGCAGTGCCATTTTTATTGATTGTCACCGGCATCTTGGTCAATCATCCGGCCATTTCTTTTCTCGTGCTCTTTACGGCCAATTATGGTATCATGGGTATCATTCGTTATGTTTCGTTCCCATTACCCATATCAGTGGCCATGGATGTATTGTTCCTTTCGACGTTGGGAGTGCTTTGTGTCAATCAGATTCGTGGAAAAGTTGTGTTCAAGCAAGAGACTATACCATTTCTTTTATTGTATGGGGGATGGGTGGTTTTTTGTTTGATTCAGGCGTTCAACAATACGACTGGAGTTGGCTTCCAGTTTACCCCTTGGTTTAAGGAAGTTCGCCCGATGGCATTCCATGCGCTCTATGTCATTCTGATATTTGCGTTGCTGTTTGATAAAAGCAAGCATATCAAGTATTTTCTCTATTTGTGGGGAGGCTTTATTCTGTTGGCTACCGTGAAAGTCTATATCCAACGCAATCAGGGATTTGATTCGTATGAATTGGCTTGGCTCTGGAGTGTGGGGGCAAGGACCCACTTCATCCATTCCGGCATCCGTTATTTCTCTTTTTTCTCTGATGCGGCCAATTTCGGTTCCAACATGGCTTTCAGCATGGTCACCTATGCCGTTTGTTTCCTCTATGAGCGTAACAAATACAGTCGTATTTATTTCTTGATAATAGCCGTTGCGGCCGGTTATGGAATGTTCATGGCGGGTACTCGCAGTGCTTTGATGGTAGCCATTGCCGGTTTTGTATTGTACACCTTATTGTCGCGTAATGTACGGCTTTTTATGATTTCGTTCTCATTTATAGTACTTTCTGTGGGTTTGCTCAAGTTTACCACAATCGGTCAGGGCAATCAGTTTGTACGTCGTATGCGTACGGCTTTCGATCCGGAGGATGCATCTTTTCAGGTACGCTTGAACAATCAGAAGGCTATCAAGTCCTATATGAGTGAGGCTCCCTGGGGAATAGGTATGGGGGTCGGTATGGGAGCCGACCAATTGCCGCAGAACAACAAGTATTGGATTGTTTCTGTCACTCCGTCCGATTCTACCTTGGTTTACATCTGGATGCGTACAGGAGCCGTAGGCCTCATTCTGTTTCTGCTGTTGATGTCGTTGGCGGTCATAGCTGAGTCTTTTATAGTGTTGTTCCGCATCAGAGACAAGGAATTGCGTGGTATGTTGACGGCCTTCACGTGTGGTTCGGCCTGTATGCTTGTGGCAGCCTATGGTAATAACATATACACGCAGTACCCCAATACGTTGTTGATTTTCGGTCTGCAGACTTTGGTGTTTATGGGGCCTTATTTCGACAAGCGGATAGCCTTGGAAAAAGAGAAGATGGCTTTGGAACAAAAAGAGAGAGAGGAGGAAAAAGATGCGTTACAGTCCGACAAGTCATAAAAAATACAAATGGGTTGAAAAGAAGATCGAGCTTTCTATCATTACAGTCAATTACAATGGCTTTAGGGACACTTGTCAGATGATAGATTCCATTCAGAAGCATATCAAGTCCGTCAAGTATGAAATCCTTGTCGTTGACAATGCTTCAAGCAGGAATGAGGCCTATATGTTGCGCAAGCAGTATCCTTTTGTCCGTTTGATACGCAGTGAGGTAAACCGCGGTTTTGCCGGAGGAAACAATCTGGCCATTCCAATGGCTATGGGAAAATATATATTCTTTCTGAACAATGACACGTATGTGAAAGATGATCATTTCCGCGATTTGATAAACGCATTGGAAAGCCATCCGAATGCAGCTGCAGTCTCTCCGCTCATACGTTATGCCGAAGAAGATGATTGCCCCATACAATTTGCCGGGTTCACTCCCCTCACCCGCTACACTTTGCGCAATAGCGGCATAGGTGTGGGTGATAGTGATGTCGAGAAATATATGCACTCTTCACAGACTCCCTATTTGCATGGGGCTGCCATGCTGGTCAAGCGTGAGGTCATGCAGAAGGTCTGTATTCTTCCTGAGGTGTATTTCCTCTATTTTGAAGAATTGGACTGGAGCGAATCGTTCACTCGTAGCGGTTATACGCTTCACTACGAACCTTGTTGTACGATATATCATAAAGAGAGTCGGAGTACAGGTGTGAATTCTCCGTTGAAAAACTTTTATATGACAAGGAACCGTTTCCTCTTTGCCTATCGCAACCGTACGAAAGCAGAACGCTACATCTGCTTCTTTTACCTGTTGTTTGTAGTTTTTCCGCGCGATATGTTCCGGCATCTTACTCGTTTGCGTTTCCGGCAGATAGGTGCTACAGCGCGTGGTGTATGTGCTTATTTCAAATTGGAAGAAGAACAAAAAAAAGATAAAAATGACATTAAGTTTTCTTATTACTTGCTTTGATTGGCTGTTGTTCGTTTTGGTCGGATGTACCGTGCTCTACCTGTTTGTGTTTGCTCTTGCAGCCTTGTTGGGCAAGCGCGAACAGTGTCCGCCTGCCTCCCGCAACAACCGTATATTGGTGTTGATTCCTGCCTATAAGGAAGATCTGGTGATAGAATCTACCGTCCGTTCTTTCTTGCGGCAGACCTATCCGGCCGATCAGTATGATGTCATTGTCATAGCAGACCATTGCCGGCCTTCGACGGTCGAACATCTGCGGCAATATCCGGTGATAGTGCTGACACCTGATTTTGAAGAGAGCTTGAAGTCCAAGTCATTGAACTATGCCATGGACTACATTTCACCGCGCAAGTATGACATCGTGGTCATTCTTGATGCCGACAATACGGTGGAGCCGCATTTCCTGCATGTCATCAACGACTTCTATGCTTCCGGCTGCCAGGCCATACAGGCACACCGTGTAGCCAAGAACCGTAATACAGAAACAGCCTTATTGGATGCTATTTTTGAGGAAATCAACAACAGCATTTTCCGCACAGGTCATGTCCGGATGGGGTTGTCTTCTGCCTTGGTAGGTTCAGGTATGGCCTTCAGCTTCGAGTGGTTCCGTCAGAATGTGGGCAAGCTCACCTCAGCCGGTGAAGACAAGGAACTGGAAGCGTTGCTGATGAAGCAGCACATCTTTGTCGATTTCCTCCCCGACCTTTATGTCTATGATGAAAAGACGCAGAAGGAGCAGCACTTCCAGACACAGCGTCGTCGTTGGATGGCTGCCCAGTTTCATTCGCTGTTCACCAATCTACCCCACTTGCTGCCTGCCCTTTTCCAGCGCAACCTTGACTATGCAGACAAGATTATCCAGTGGATGCTATTGCCCCGTATAGCCATGATTGGCATCATCCTGATCATGAGTGTGTTCCTTTTCTTTTGGGATTGGACGGCTGCCATCAAATGGTGGGTGACACTGTTTGTCGTGTTAGGAACCTTTGCCATGTGTGTTCCCGACAATTTGGTCAATGAAGATTTTGACAAGGCCGTGAAGAGGACACCCAAAATGGCACTGAAGATGTTGTTTAATGTCTTCCGTCTGCGTGGGTTGAAGAAAAAATTCCTGCATACCGAACATACCATCACCAACTAATCAGTCAAAATGATGAAGATTGCCATAGAAGCACAGCGCATATTCCGGAAGAACAAGCACGGTATGGACTTCGTTGCTCTTGAGTCCATTCGTGAACTTCAGCGGTCGGACAAGACGAACGAGTATTACATTCTTGTTAGTCCGGGCGAAGACAAGTGTCTGGAGGAGACTTCCAATTTTCATATTGTGGAGGTGAAAATGCCTTCTTATCCCCTTTGGGAACAAATAGGCCTGCCTTTGGCCCTCAAAAAGATAAAGCCCGATTTGTTGCACTGTACCAGCAATACGGCTCCCTTGTACTGCAACGTGCCGTTGGTGTTGACACTGCATGATGTCATTTTCATGGAGAAGAGGCAGGGGAAGAAGAGTTCGTCGTTGTACCAGCAGTTGGGGTGGTACTACCGCCGGTGGAATGTGCCACGTGTGTTGAAGAAATGCCGCCGCATCATCACGGTGTCCCATTTCGAAGCAGTCCGGATAAGTTCCATTATGCATATTCCGTCCGGCAGCATCATACCTGTCTATAATGGATACAGTCGTCATTTCCATCAGTTGCGGGATATTGAAGAGACAGTCGGGCGCTATTGTCCCCACAAGAATTATTTCTTCTTTTTGGGAAACACCGACCCGAAGAAGAATACGCCTCGTACATTAAAGGCCTATTCCATCTACTTGAAGCAGACCGCAGCCCCAGCTTCGCTGCTGATAGCCGACTTGAGCGAGAGTGTCATTGATGGATATTTGAAAGAGGCAGACATCGAGTTTGTCAAGCCCCATCTTGTATGCCCCGGCTACATCCCCAATACAGATTTGCCTGCCATCTACAATGGGGCAAGAGCTTTTGTATATACATCGTTGCGCGAAAGTTTCGGCATTCCCATATTGGAAGCCATGGCATGTGGCACCCCGGTCATCACTTCAAACACCTCTGCTATTCCTGAGATAGCAGGAGAAGGTGCCATATTAGTCGATCCGACCAATGAAGAAGCAATCGCTGAAGAGATGTTACGGTTAGAGCAGAACGCCCAATATCGGAACAATCAGATAGCATATGGTCTCCAACGAGTCAAGACTTTTTCATGGGAAACGACTGCTAAAGAACTGTTGAAAATCTATTCATCCCTCAACCATTGACGCCGATGAACCGTTGGAAAGAAAAGATTAAGCAGAACCCGCAACTCAAAAGAAAGCTCATCAACCTGTTGATGCACCCTACCCAAGCGCGTCCTCGTTTATGGTTGCGCATGTTGCAGTGGATATATATGAAGCGGGGAAAACACACGGTCATCTATCGTAGTGTACGCAAGGATATTGTCCCTTTCAATGCCTTCTCTTTAGGTGAGTATTCTGTCGTGGAAGATTTCTGTTGCATCAACAATGCCGTAGGCGACCTTCATATCGGTCATCATACACGCATCGGATTGCACAACACCCTCATCGGACCTGTCAGCATTGGCAATCATGTGAATCTGGCGCAAGGAGTGGTCGTATCCGGATTGAACCACAACTTTCAAGACATCACCAAACGCATTGACGAACAAGGAGTCTCCACCTCCCCTATCACCATTTGCGACGATGCATGGATAGGAGCCAATTCCGTCATTACAGCCGGTGTCACCATTGGCCGCCATAGTGTGGTAGCTGCAGGAAGTGTCGTGACCAAGGATGTACCCGAATACACCGTCGTAGCAGGAAGTCCGGCGAGGGTGATAAAAAAACTGATAGAATGAAAATAGCCATCCTTACCTCCGGCATACTGCCCGTGCCTGCCGTACAAGGCGGAGCCGTGGAGAATCTGATTGATTATTACCTGGAGTACAACAATCAGCATCAGTTGCATGACATTACCGTCTATAGCATCGCACCACCCCACGCTACTCCTAAATCAGATACTTCGCATACGCATTACCACTATGTGAAGATGAAGTCACTCTGGCATCGGTTGAAAAGAGCATTCTTCCTGCGTACTCATAAGGAAGAGTATTACAATCCCTACATCGAATACTTCTTCCATGAATGCCTGAAGCATATCAGACAGCAGCAGTATGATGCCGTTATTCTAGAAAACCGTCCGGGTTATGCCATCCCCTTGTCAAAGGTGACAGACGCAAAGATTATCATTCATTTGCACAATGATTTCTTGAACAGCAGAAGCAAGGATGCCCAAGCCATTGCTCAAGTCACCTATTCCGTCATTACCGTTTCAGACTTTATCAAACAACGGGTAGAGACCATTCAACCTCTGCAACCGAAAGTCATAACTGTACATAATGGCATCGACCTCCAACGTTTTCAGAATGCATCTCCCCTTTCACGTTCTTCATTAGGCTTTTCCGAAAAGGATTTCATCGTAGTATATAGCGGTCGCATCAATCCCGAGAAAGGAGTGAAAGAACTGATACAGGCATTCAAGCGATTGAAGGACTATCCCGACATCAAACTGATGATTATTGGTGGCAGCTTCTTTGGAAACGAACAAGGAAACGACCCGTTTATCCAATCATTACAAGCGGAAACTAAAGAGCTAACTAACAACATTATCTTTACAGGTTTTGTCCCCTACAATCAAATACCATCCTATTTAAAAATGGCAAATGTGGCGGTAGTCCCCTCCATGTGGGATGACCCATTTCCCACAACAATTCTTGAGGCAATGGCAACAGGTCTGCCTATAATTGCAACCTATTCAGGAGGAATCAAAGAAGCCTGCGAACATTGCGCCATTATCATTGAAAAATCATCTGTCATAGAAGATTTGTCCACTTCCCTTCTCCATCTCTACAACAATCCATCACGCTGTACCTCTATGAGCGAGAAGGGATTAGCCATCAGCAGACGATACGCGAAGGAGCGCTACGCTGAGGATTTCTTCAATGCCAT
>CAZTPB010000092.1:0-7934 GCA_964614555.1 uncultured Bacteroides sp. | reverse complement strand
AAGAGATTGACTAAGAAACAAAGAATGTTTTCATTGTTTGAGTTTGTTTGTATTGTGAAAAGTTCGGGAGGGGCTGTGACAGCCCCTCTTTTTTTTGATGAAGGCCGCTTGTCTGCCACCCTCCTTACATACGTTTACCGGACCCAATAGTAAACTTACGGAGATGCTTTGATTTCTTCCGGTGCAGCACGCTTTTCTTTAATCAGCACTGTTGATTACATAATCAGCACTGTTAATCATATAATCAGCACCGCTGATTATATAATCATCACTGCTGATTAAACTTCTGACCAGCTCAGATTATAAAAACAAAGCAGGCAAATCAATTTGTTCAGTGCAGGGAATGTTTTTTTGGGGGGAGAGTGCAGCTGAAAAAAACGTCCTGCCGGTGAGAATCCCTATAATAAAGAGAAATCTCTCAGCAAAGCATTAAACCCTTTTAGTAAATGGGAGTCATAAGACTGTGATTTTTCAGAAAAGATATAATAGGTTTAATATAAAACATTAAAAAAAAGAACAGTATCAAAGCGATGAAAAGACTATTCTCTTTTGTTCTCATGTGCGTGTGTGTCTCGGCGTTGGCTCTGGCACAAAAGAAAGACATCACCGTGTCTGGTGCAGTGCAGGATAAGGCATCAGCCGAACCGGTCATGCAGGCTACCGTGCAGTTGTTGACGGTAAAAGACTCCGCTTTCGTGGTCGGCAGTGTCAGTGATATGGACGGCAAGTTCCAGTTGCCGGCTGTGGCCGCAGGAAACTACCTGATGAAAGTCTCCTACACCGGCTATGTGCCCGAGTGGAAAAGTCTGAAACTGACGGCATCTGCCAACGTAGGCACCATCGCCCTGACTACTGATGCCGTGCTGTTGAAGCAGGCTACGGTGACAGCCGAACTGGCCGAAGTGCAGGTGTCGGAGGACACGGTGGTCTATAATGCCGGTGCCTACCGCGTGCCCGAAGGCTCCATGCTGGAGGAACTGGTGAAGAAACTGCCCGGTGCCGAAGTGGATGAAAGCGGAAAAATCACCATCAACGGTAAAGAGGTGAAGAAAATCATGATGAACGGCAAAGAATTCTTCAGTGGAGACACCGAGACTGCCATGAAGAATGTGCCTGTAGAGATGGTGGAGAAGCTGAAAGCTTACGACCGTCAGAGCGATTTGGCCCGTGTGACCGGTATCGACGACGGGGAGGAGGAGACAGTGCTCGACCTCACCGTGAAGAAGAACATGAACAAAGGATGGTTCGGCAATGTCGATTTGGGCTACGGTACGGAAGACCGCTATGCCGCACGGGGTATGCTGAACCACTTCAGAGAGGGGCTGCAGATGTCTGCCCTCGGCAATGCCAACAACGTGGGCGGACGCGGATTCCCCGGTGGTGGCGGTGGATTCCGTGGCGGTGGCAGCGGGCTGAACGCCAACAAGGATGCAGGCTTCAACTTTGCTTTCGAAAAGGATAAAATCGAGTTGGGCGGGGATGTGCGCTATCGTCACCGCGACTCAGACAGCCGGAGCAAGAGTGCCAGCGAGACCTTCCTGCAGAGTGGAAACTCATTCTCCAACAGCCGCAGCACCAGCTTGGGATGCTCGGAGAACTTCGAGGCCAACTTCCGGTTGGAGTGGGAGCCGGATACCATGACCAACATCATCTTCCGTCCGAGGTTCACCTACAGCACTTCGGACAACTGGTCAAGCAGCGAGTCGGCCACATTCAACGAAGACCCTTTTGACTACACCAACGACCCGCTGGCAAACCTCGGCACTTTGCAGAACCCGAATACCCTTTGGGGAGACACGGCACTCGTCAACTCCGACCGTAGCAAATCGCAGAGCAACAGCAACAACTGGAATGCCAGCGGTTCGGTACAGGTAAACCGCAAGCTCAACAGCGAAGGACGCAACGTCACCTTCCGTGGAACATATAGCTACAGCGACAGCGAAAGTGAATCCGTATCGGCATCGGATGTCATCTATTTCCTGAAAGACTCCACCTATTCGCGCAACCGCTACAACCTTACACCCGGAAAGAACTGGGACTACAGTGCACAGGTGACTTATAGCGAACCCATCTTCAAGAAAACCTATCTGCAGTTCAGCTACAAGTTCTCGCAAAGTTACAGTAAGAGCGACCGCTCTACCTACGACTTCAGCGAACTGACGGACTACTATACAAGCGGATTCCCGGTCATTCCGGAAAATTACCTGGATTATCTGGATGCCGACCAGAGTAAGTTTGCCGAATACTACAACTATACGCACGAGGCTCAGGTGATGCTGCGTGTCAATCGCGATAAATACCAGTTGAATGTCGGGTTCACCGTTCTGCCCCAAAGAACCAAAATGAACTACAAGTATCTGGGAACCGACACCACAGTGACACGAAACGTAGTCAACTTCACCCCCAACCTGCGCTTCCGTTACCGCTGGACCAAGCAGCATCAGCTCGATGTCAATTACCGCGGACGCAGCAGCCAGCCCAGTATGACGGATCTGCTGCCCATCACCGACGACAGCAACCCGCTCAACATCACGATGGGTAACCCCGGACTGAAGCCATCGTTCAACCACAACCTGAATGCGCACTACCGCAACTACATCGTGGAGAAGCAGCGCGGCATCTTCGCCATGTTGCGCGGACAGTTGACGCAGAACAGCGTGAGCAGCCGTGTTACCTACGACACCGAGACCGGCGGACGCATCACCCGTCCTGAAAATATCAATGGCAATTGGAGCGCCGGTGGTATGTTCGGATTCAACACAGCGTTGCCCAACAAGAAGTTTACGGTAAGCACCTTTACCAATGCCGACTACAGCAACAGTGTGCAGTACTTCGCACAGAACCAGATGGCCAGCGAAAAGAATACCACTCGAAGCATCAACCTTCGTGAGAATCTGCGTGGCACCTTCCGCAACGATTGGGATAGCGGTTGGGGACTGGAGGTGTCGCTCAACGGTAATGTCAGCTACCAGCATGCAGAGAACGAACTGCAGCCTGATCGCAATCTCGACACCTACACCTTTGCTTACGGCGGAAGCACCAATGTGACCTTCCCTTGGAAAATGTCCCTCTCTACCGACATGAACATGAACAGCCGCCGAGGATACAGCGAGTCGAGCATGAACACCAACGAACTCATCTGGAATGCACAGATTTCGCAGACGTTGTTCAATGGGGCCGGATCCATCTCCCTGCAGTTCTACGACATCCTGCACGAGCAGAGCAACATCAGCCGTACCATCAATGCTGCCATGCGTCGCGATACGGAGAACAATGCCATCAACAGCTACTGCATGTTGCACTTCATCTACAAGCTGAACATCTTTGGCGACGGACAGAATGCCTTCCGTGGCGGACGCGGTGATTTCCGTGGCGGTCCTGGTGAGGGAGGCAGAGGCTTTGGCGGCGGCCGTCCGTTCTGAGTACCCGTCAAAAGCCATTTGGTGATGACGGAGCAACCCCTCCGTTTCGCTCATCCCCCTGTCTTAGGGGCGTAGCGAGGCCTCCCAAGGCCTCCCAAGAGCGGATGTTCATAATTAACTCTTTATAGAACCTCCCTATAAAACACAGAGACACGAAGACACAGCGTATTTTTATAAGTTTCTTATTCTTCTGATAAGAAAACACTCTGTGACTCTGTGTCTCTGTGTGCTAAAAACTGAAAGTTGTATTTTGCACCCCCTCCCGAAGCGAATCAAGGAGTGTACGCGCACAAAAGATTAATATTTTTTAGTTATTGTATATCGAATCCTTTTTTTACAGGCTTGTTCCGGCCGCTGACGAATCTTCTTAAATGGTTGGTAATTAGAACTCTTGTGCATACTTCCCCGGAGCTTGGCCGTTTGTCTTTCCCGTTGTTCTTATTGTGCTTCAAACAGTTTTGATTGAGGAATAAAGACACCTTTTTCTTTAGTAGCCTGAGTTAAAAGGTCGTTTTTTTGTTTAAAAATTGATTTTATTTGTTTATATTTGCACCCTGATATAGTGTGTATCCGCCTCTTCGCGCGTACCTTATACTATATATGAGTGTGCAAGAGTCCGTGAAAAGCGAAAAAAGCGCAAAGAGATAGAATAAAATAACTTAATAATTAATCTTAATAAAAAACTTTAGTGAAATGAAAAAACCTAAATCTTTTGTGTGTAGGTTGTCCTTTCTCGTCGCTCTGATGCTGCTCCCTTTGTGGGCCAGCGCACAGGGGATAGTCAAAGGTACTATTGTTGACTCTACAGGAGAACCGGTCATCGGTGCGGCAGTTCAGGAAAAAGGACTTCCCAGCAATGGTGTTGTGACTGACTTTGATGGTAACTTTACACTGGAGCTGAAAATTTCAAAAACAGCTGTGATTAGCTATGTCGGTTTGGTTTCGCAAGAAATTCAGGCTTCTGACGCTAATCAGAAAATCGTGATGAAAGACGACAATTCCAACTTGGAAGATGTCGTGGTTATCGGTTACACCAGCAAGGCCCGTAAGGACCTGACCGGTTCGGTCGGCTCCATCTCCGGTGTCCGTCTGGCACAGACCCCTGTAACCTCTGCAGCCGTTGCCCTTCAGGGTAAGATTTCCGGTGTGCAGGTGACCACGATCGACGGTCAGCCGGGTGCCGATGTCAACATCCGTATCCGTGGTGGCTCTTCTGTAAGCCAGAGCAACGAACCGCTCTACATCGTCGATGGATTTCAGGTTGCCAATATCAACGATATTCCTCCCACAGACATTGCCAGCATCGACATCTTGAAGGATGCTTCGTTGACCGCCATCTACGGTTCACGAGGCGGTAACGGTGTAGTAGTCGTTACCACCAAGAGTGCCAAGGAGGGTAAGGTGTCTGTCTCTTTCAACGGACAGTTGAGCGTCAGCCACCTCTCTAAGGAACTTGACCTGATGAATGCCGAGGAGTTTGCCGCTTACCAGTATCAGTGGCACTCATGCAACGGTACACGTTCTACCAACGGTAAGTTCTACCGCTCCAACTTCGGTAACCCCTACGACTTGGATATGTACGGTCGTCTGCCCTCTCACGACTGGCAGGACGAAGTGATGGGTGAGACTCCTATCAGCTATTCGGCCAACGTGAATGTAGGTGGAGGTTCTGAAAAGGTGCGCTTCAATGCTTCGCTCACCCAGAGTGCCGACAACGGTATCATCTTGGGTTCAGGCGTACGTCGTACCAACATGAACATCAAGACCCATATCAAAATAAGCGACAAGTTGAGCATCCAGTTCAATCCTAAGTTCACCTTCCGCCGCGACTCCGGTGCCGGTGGTAGCCACGTGGGTACAGGCGGTATCATCGATGTGTTGCGTTATCGCCCCACCAACGGTCTGCGCGAGTATGGCTACGTGGATCCTTCATACGCTGACCCCGATGAGGAGGAACTCTTCACTTACACCAATCCGAAGAGCGACATCAAGATCAACCAGCTGGTGAAGCACTCTTACAATTCTACCAACGCGTTGGCACTCGAGTGGAAACCCATCAAGGGACTGACTCTCCGTACCGAGGCGACTATCGGCCTGAAGTGGACAGACAAGAGCCGTTTCTATGGCGCACTGACCAAGGAGGGACTGAACAACGACACGCAGCCTGTGGCTGAAATCACCAACAGCCGTTCGTTCAACTATGTGTGGACCAACACGGCCAACTATAATTTCTCGGTGAAGGATGTACACAACTGGTCGTTCCTTGTAGGTCAGGAAATCTACCACAGCCAGGATCGCGACGACTATGTCAAGAACATCCATTTCCCCCGTACATTCTCAGCCGGCGATGCTTGGAACAAGATGGCATTCGGCGAACCTCTTGAGAGCACTTCCACACTCGCTACATCCGACCGTACTGCCTCATTCTTCGGACAGGCCAACTATAACTGGAAGCACCGCTACCTGTTGTCTGCCACGTTCCGTGCCGATGGTAGCACGATGTTTGCTCCCGGCGAACAGTGGGGTTACTTCCCTGCCGTTTCCGGTGCATGGGTGATTTCGGAAGAGCCTTGGTTCAAGACCGGTTGGATGAACCAGTTGAAGATCCGCGCCGCTATCGGTATGACGGGTAACAACCGCATCAAGTCCGACCTGTGGCGTCAGCTCTACAAAATCTCATCTTCAGGAGGCCCCGGATTCGGAGAAACCACCAAGTACGGTGAAAAGTGGTATATCAACACCAGCGGCGGCAAGGAAGACAAATTTGCCAACAAAACAATCAAGTGGGAGACCATCATCACCCGCAACTTGGCTGCCGACATCCAGCTCTTCGACGGACGGGTAACTATCACACCGGAGTTCTATTGGAACACTACCAAGGATATGCTCTACGATGCCGACATCGCCTCTGTGCTCGGCTACAGCAGCCAGATGCAGAACATCGGACAGGTGACCAACCGGGGTATTGAACTCTCCATCACCGGCGACATCCTCCGTGGTAAGGACTATGTGCTGACTGCCCACGTGGCTTTCGGTACCAACAAGATGAAGATTGACAAGTTGAACGGATCGTTCACGGAAACTCCCATTGAGGGCGACGACTGGGATTCCGGCCTCAACGACTACCTCCTTCGCGAAGGTGGCGACGTGGGCTTGATTTACGGATTCGTCTATGACGGACTCTATGGATTTGATGAATTCTATTTCGACCCGACAAACAACTATCAGGCAGTGCCGTGGGGGTCCAGTGCATCTGACAATGGAACTTCAAAGGACCAGGCTCCCCGTGAGGATGGTTATGTCACTGTCATCAACGACATCTCCGGTGAATCAAACTCAGGAATTGCCACATTGCCCGGTAAAATCAAGTTCAAGGACTTGAACGGTGACGGCCGCATCACTGAGGCTGACCGTACAGTCATCGGTAACACCACTCCGAAGGTGCAGGGTGGATTCGGATTCAGTGGTCAGTGGAAGAATTTCGACTTTGTGACCAACTTCACCTATATGCTCGACTTCGACATCAACAATGCCACTGCCTATATGCTCTCTTCTTCTGAGGGAAACAAGCAGACATTCTACAATGTGCTCTCCAAGTTCTCTAACGGATGGCTCTACAACGACATTGATGGCAGCCTGACCGGAACTCCGGGTGAAATCCTCTACAAGGCATACTATCTGGAAGACCAGATGGGTCCCTACATGGCAGCCAATGCCAACCGCACGTTGTGGAATCCTACCGATGTGACCCGCAAGCTGACCCACTCTTACTTCATCGAGGACGGTTCGTTCTTGCGTTGCAACGACCTGACCATCGGTTACACCCTCCCCGAGAAGATTACCGAGAAGTGGGGTATGTCCAAGGCACGCTTCTATGTGTCGGCTACCAACCTCTTCATCATCACGAACTATTCAGGCTACGACCCCGAAGTGGATATCCAGACTGGTTTGACTCCCAGCATCGACTACAACCGCTATCCGCGTAGCCGCAGCTTCATCTTCGGTACTAACATTACGTTCTAAAAAAAGCAGAGAAAGATATGAAACTTAAGAATATTTTATGGGCAGGATTGTCTGCTCTGGCATTGGGTTCCTGCGATGACTATCTGGATGTGGAGTCTCCGTCAACTGCCACCGACGAGTTCATCTACAAACAGAAGACTGAGATTACCCGTGCGCTCAATGGGGTGTATGCCAAGGCCATAGTCAACAACCTCTATGGTAATGCCTACCAGCGTACCTTCATCTACAACAGCGATGTGGATATGCAGATCAATTCGACCAATGCCCATGCAAAGGACGGCTATGCCCGCTTCGATTGCGATGAGTTGGGAGGCGACATCTCCAAATTCTGGACATCGGCCTACCAGCTGATTGAATATGCCAACAAGTTTATAGCCAACGCTGAAGCCAGCACCTTCTATGAGGAGAAGGATGTCGAGGTGATGCAGCAGATTGGCGAGGCCAAGTGTCTGCGTGCCATGATTTACCACGATCTGGTGGTGATGTTCG